>CALVCY010000070.1 GCA_944326175.1 uncultured Erysipelotrichaceae bacterium | reverse complement strand
TTAATAAATAAAAAAACTAACCCCAGGGGCAAAGGAATTCTTGGTAAGTACCTACTCTCATTCGAGAACCCAGCCTTATTCCTTCACGAGTTAGTTCACTTATATTATTGCATATATTTTGAAATTTTTGATTAGGAGATCATTATGAAACATGCATTGTTGATCTGGTACCCACGCTGTTCTACCTGTATCAATGCCAAAAAAGAACTGGAATCGCTTGGCATTGAATTAACACTACGAGATATCGTCAATCAAACACCGACGGTGGAAGAATTGACGACATGGTTTCACCAATGTGGCAAACCATTAAAATCTTTCTTCAATACCAGTGGCAACGTTTATAAACAACTGGATCTCAAAAACAAACTGGGATCCATGAGTGAACAAGAGCAACTGGCTTTGTTGGCTTCGAACGGGATGTTGATCAAACGACCGTTATTGATCGGTGATGATGGGACCATCATCATCGGAAGGAAGAGCAAGGAGTATGTTACCTATGCCAATCGATAAACATCTTGACCTTTCCGATCAAATCAAATTGATCGTGACGGATGTGGATGGGACGTTGGTGGATTCTCATCGTATGATTCCTGATTTGAATAAACAAGCGTTTCGGGAAGCCCATCAAAAAGGGATCCCAGTCGTGGTTGCGACCGGAAGACCTTTGGATGGGATATTGCCGGATATTGAAAAATGGGGATTGGATGATGTGATCACGCATGTCGTAGCCAATAATGGTGCGGATATTTATCAGTACAGTGATGATTCGACCACGCATCTGCATTTCATTCCTTCGGATAAAGCGATCCAGTTATTAGATCGCTATGCGCAATGGGACGTCGCGATCTGTCGATATTTGGGACAGACGTTGTTAACGAATAAGGTGAATGATGATTATATCCAACGGAGCAACTATGCCCATCTTGCAATGAAGACAGTCGACTTGCATGACTATTTACAAGAAGATCAACCCAAGATGCTCATGATCGCACCATCGGATATATTGGATGCCATCGAATCGGATTATCATAACCATTTGATCGATCCGATCAAGATGGTGCATTGTGAACACAATTTGATCGAAGTGTTGCATAAGGATCTATCTAAAGTCGCTGGTGTGGATCTGATTGCTTCCAGTTATGGAATTCACCATGATCAAATCTTATCCTTTGGTGATACCACCAATGATTTGGAAATGATATCCGTTTATCAAGGTGTTGCGGTAAGTAATGCAGTGGATAAGATCAAACAGGCGGCCCGTTACACCACATTGAGTAACGATGAAGGTGGTGTGGGTCGATTCATACTGGATCATGTGATCCATTGAAAGGAAATGGTATGGCCATCGAAAGCAGTATTGTCTTTTTCCCGGTAAAGGATATTGAAACCACCGATGAATTTTATGTCAATAAGATCGGTTTGAAGTTACATCAGATCCAAAAAAGTCCACAGAGTGAATGTCGTATTTATGACAGTGGCTATGGATACATTGGTTTTTGCCAGTATAACGATGGTCGAACCATTCATGGTGGGCTTTGCATTTCGTTTAATTGCTATGATGAAGACGATGTCGATCATCAGTTCCAACGGGTAAAAAATCAAGGGGTCACAGTGGTCCAACCACCCCAACAGCATGCTTTGTTTCCGGTATATTCTTGTTTTTTCAACGATCCGGACAATTACATCGTAGAATTTCAGTATATCCATGAAACTCCGCACGCATAAACGTGCGGATTTTCGATAAATGTTGGAAGATTACATTTTTTTGAGATGTTTTGGCAATGCCGTTAATTTCTCTTGGATAATAATGATGTTTCAATTTCCTATAAAATAAAATTATGATTTTTGAATGGTTTGGCCCTATTCGTTCGTATTAAAGGTGAAAGCAGGATAAATGCTTGATCAGATCTTATGGAGGAATGGATATGAAAAAGAGTATGAAGTTGTTTGCTGGTTTAGCAGTGTGTGCATTGGTCGCATCATCGATCAATGTCAATGCCAGTTATAATGGTGGTAAAGGATGCCGCAATTATTGTGGCAACAGTGGGTTCCATGATGGGTATGCACATCATTGCAATCATTACGTGGATGAAAACAATGATGGGATCTGTGATCATTGCTATCGCATCGATGATGATCCAACCACGAGTAATGTGGTCAATACCACAGATGATAATGGATCTACCACTGTTTATAGTGGGCATCACCATGGATATCATCATGGGTATCACCACTGTCATTAAGGATTGAACCATAAGGGGATAACATGCGAAGTGAAACGGATGTGGCACGTGTCATCGACACCCATGCAGATACCGTCAAACGCATCTGCATGGTGTACTTGAAAAACACCGCGGAAACGGAAGACATCTTCCAAACGGTGTTTTTCAAGTACGCCACATCCACCACTGATTTTGACAATGATGATCATCTGAAAGCATGGTTGATCAAAATCACGGTGAATCAATGCAAAGATACATTGAAAAGTTTTTTTCGAAGTAAACGGGTAAATCTGGATGATGGGATCGAACCCGGATGTGATGATCCACCGGATTATGATTTCTTATATGCGGCATTGAAAAAATTGCCTTCACATTATCGGATGGTCCTCTACCTTGAATATTATGAAGGGTACAATGCCAAAGAAATTGGTTCGATCATGCATAAAAATGTCAATACCATCTACACTTGGATCGGCAGAGCCAAAGATCAATTAAAGACGATATTAAAGGAGGAAGGCTATGAAGCAACTGTTTGAGAAAACCTTTTCCGATATGCATGCGTCTTTTGATTTAGTGGCCAAAACCAAGTTGAATGTGATGGAAAAGATGGAAAAACCGAAAAAGAAGCCGTTTGGTTTGCCCCAATTCACCATGGTTTTGACCATGATGGTAATCATGGTCGGTATCGGGTATTGGTTTTATTTCATCCCGGTCGTTACGATTTCTGTGGATATCAATCCATCCATTGAATTATCCATCAATCGTGTGGATCGCGTGATCGATGTCAAAGCTTATAATGCAGATGGTCAAGTCATTGTGGATACATTGGATATCCAATATCAATCGTATACCGATGCATTGAATACATTGATGGATGATCCAACCATTGCATCACTTTTATCCAATGATGGGTTCGCCAATATCACGGTGGTGGGGAATGATAGCAACCATTGTCAGAAAATGGTTGAAACCATCACTACAACTGTACAGTGTGATGGGACCATGCACTGCCATCATGGAGACCAACAGGCACTTCAAGGTGCCCATGATTGCGGCATGTCGTATGGCCGTTATGCGATGTATCAGCGTCTATTGGAAGTTGACCCTGATCTAACCATCGATCAAGTCAATGCGATGAGCATGCGTGAAATACGACAGACGCTTCAAGAGAATGGTATCGATCCAGATTTTAATGGGTATGGCCATGGTAATCATGGGCATCATGGATCCAATCATGATTAACAACAAACGACCCGTCAAATGGCGGGTCGTTTATTGATTTGATAATACCAATTTATGATTTTTCATTCTGACTCGATGTATTCCACATCATAGCAAGGGGCACTGACCACCTGGATCTCAAAGTGGTCATAGGCCATCTCATTATAATTTTCATCATATGGTGGCATGACGGTATCGGTCTCACTGGCTTTGGCATACAAATCAAAGAAGTATGCTGGACGGATCCCAACGATCATGTCATTTTCATCATAGAAGATCAAATTGGCATAAACACTGGACGGTTCATAATCACTGGTATTGGTCGCGGTCACGGGGATGTCCCCATATTCATTGACTTCATGTGTTTCAAAGGTGATGTATTGAGCCAGTGACACGCTGGTCGCTGCTTCACAATCCAGATATACACTGATCTCATCCGGTGAATAGCCTTCCAGATAAGGAAGGGTATAAACGGTTTTGTTGCTATCCAGTGCATCCAAATAATCGTATGCATCATCCACGACGATCCCATTATCATCCACAACTTCGAGTTCAATGGTGACATCCACACTGATCGCGTTGTTATTGGTGATGGATAATACCAAATCATGATTCAGGGTTTCGAATATATCATATTCGACATTATCCATGATGGTTTGTTTAGAATAAGTTGGTGGTTCACTGATATAGATCACACCAGGCTCACGATAAATCGGGGAAGGATAATCGGGGTCATTGGATGAAGCACCATGACTTGAAATGATTTGACCAGTGAAGTGGACGACTAAGGCAACAATGGCAAAAGCAGCAACAACATAATAAGCAACGCGTTTGTTCATTTAAAACTCCTTTGACCATATTTTACTATGGTTTGACCAGGGAATGATCCTGTGTATGGTTAAATTCATGAAAACGGTGATTCAATCCCATCATTGTGTGGTAGACTATCAAAGTAGGTTTAAAAAAAACCGTTTCGGTTTGGACTAAACCTTTTTTTATTTGGTCCAACCACCCACAGACAAGGAGAAGATCATGAAATACATTTTCGTTACCGGCGGTGTCGTTTCCGGTCTAGGCAAAGGCATCACTGCGGCATCATTGGGTCGATTGCTCAAAAGCCGCGGCTTAAAAGTCATTTCCCAGAAACTCGATCCTTACATCAATGTCGATCCGGGTACCATGTCCCCATACGAACACGGAGAAGTGTTCGTTACCGAAGATGGTGCCGAGACGGATCTAGATCTGGGTCACTATGAACGCTTCATTGATGAAAATTTGAATCAGTACTCCAACTTGACCACCGGTAAAGTGTATTGGAATGTGTTACGTAAAGAGCGCCGTGGCGAATATTTAGGCTCTACAGTCCAGATCATTCCCCATATCACCGATGAAATCAAACGCTTCATTTATAAAGTCGGTGAATCCGACGAAGCGGATGTAGTCATCACCGAAATCGGCGGTACGGTCGGTGATTTGGAAAGTCAGCCATTTGTCGAAGCCATCCGTCAGGTCCGTTTGGAACAAGGAAAAGAAAATGTATTGAGCATGCATGTGACATTGGTTCCCTATATCCCGGGAAGCAATGAACTTAAATCCAAACCGACCCAGCACTCTGTCAAAGAATTGCAAAGCTCCGGGATCAATCCGGATATCATCATTTGTCGCAGTGATCTGCCATTGACGGAAGATATCAAACGCAAGATCAGCCTGTTTTGCAACGTGGATGAAGACTGCGTCATCGAAAACATTACAGTTGGTGATCTTTATGAAGCGCCATTAATGCTGGAACGTCAAAGTTTGAGCTCGATCGTTTGTCGTAAACTGAACTTAGAAACGCCGCCATGTGATTTACGTAGTTGGAATGAGATGATCGATAAGATCCACAATCGTCATGGACAAGTCACGGTCGCGTTAGTCGGAAAATATGTGCGCTTGCATGATGCCTATTTATCAGTGGTCGAATCATTGCGTCATGCATCCTATGCCGTTGGGATCAATGTCAATATCAAATGGGTCGAAAGCGAAGATGTGAACGATGCATCAGCATCTTCTGTTTTCGAAGGCGTCGATGGCATTTGTGTTCCGGGAGGATTCGGAGATCGTGGGATCGAGGGGATGATCGCATCGGCGAAATATGCTCGTGAGCATAATGTTCCTTATTTGGGATTGTGTTTAGGTATGCAGATCGCCTGCATCGAATTTGCACGCAATGTGTGTGGCTTGGAAAATGCCAATTCCAGAGAATTCGATCCCCAAAGCCCATATCGCGTCATCGATTTCATGAGCGATCAAAGCGATGAGATCGATAAAGGCGGTACGATGCGCTTGGGGGCGTATCCGTGCGCGATCGCGGAAGGAACGCTGCTTGAAAAATTATATGCATCCAATCGGATCAGTGAGCGGCATCGTCATCGTTATGAATTCAACAATGAATTCCGAGCGGTTTTCAAAGAACATGGGATGCAATTTGCGGGCACCAGTCCAGATCAACGATTGGTCGAAGCTATCGTCAATCCAGCGTGTGATTATTTTGTGGCGGTCCAATTTCATCCGGAATTCAAGAGCCGACCGGACAAACCACATCCGTTGTTTAAAGGATTTGTGGATGCCTGCAAGGCGAAGGGGAAATAATTCACATAATTTCATGGTCAAAACCATGTATAATACTGAGCGTGAACCGTATATTCCATTGAATAGGGCAATGGAGTTTCTACATGATCACCGTAAATGGTCATACTACGATGAAGCAAACAATTAGGGGTGTTTCCTTCATCAATTACGGTCATGGTCTTACCAGGCAACTGGGAATGATCTGGTTATGAAGGAAATGCATGTTAAATCATTTCCGAATGTCATCATTGCCTGCAATGATGACATTTTTTTAAAGAATGGTACAACCATTGGATATAATGGTTGTACCACGTCAACGATAAAGGAGAAATTATGGCAGATAAGATCATCGTGTTGGATTTTGGCAGTCAGTACAATCAATTGATCGCCCGTCGTATCCGTGAATTCAATGTGTTTTCTCAATTGGAACCCCATACGCTAACCGCACAACAAATCATGGCCTTCGGTGATGTCAAAGGCATTGTTTTCAGCGGTGGTCCCAACAGTGTTTATGATGAACATGCATTCAAGTGTGACCCGAAGATCTTCGAATTGGGGATCCCGATTTTAGGTATTTGCTATGGCATGCAGATGACCCATTACATGTTAGGTGGGAATGTAAAAGCATGCGAAACGAAAGAATATGGTCGAACCAGTATCGAAGTGGTCAAACCCAACCCCTTGTTTGATGGTACACCCAATCAACAGATCGTATGGATGAGCCATGGCGATCAAGTGGATCGACTGGCGCAAGGGTTCGAAGTGATCGCCAGCTCTTCGACCTGTCCGTATGCCGCCAGCTATAATCCAGATAAAAATATTTATACCGTGCAATTCCATCCGGAAGTACGTCACAGTGAATATGGCAATATGTTGTTGAAAAACTTTGTATTCAATGTATGTCATGCCAATGCCAATTGGAATATGGCCTCTTTCATCGATATGAAAGTTAAAGAGATCAAAGAACAAGTCGGCAACGATAAAGTCTTACTGGCATTAAGTGGCGGTGTGGATTCATCCGTGACAGCCGCTTTATTGGATAAAGCCATCGGCAGTCAATTGTATT
>CALVCY010000069.1 GCA_944326175.1 uncultured Erysipelotrichaceae bacterium | reverse complement strand
TGGATTCCGATTTGACCAGAGCGGAATTATGTTTTAGAAACGGTGAGTACACCAACGCATTGAAAATCGCGATCGCGACGATCGAAAAACTGCATCCCAATACATTCGAGAGTCTGATCAAGGGGAACGCTACCAGTGCCGCGTAAGGCCATTTATCTTGATTACGCATCCACAACACCTCTGCATCCAGAGGTGTTTGATGCGTATAGCGCATTGCTGAAAGACCAGTTTTACAATGTGGATGCATTATACGGCAATGCGACCAAGTTGCGTGGGTTGATGGAAACCGCACGCAACAAAATACTGGAATCTTTGGGTATGACCAATGCATCATTGGTTTTTACCAGTGGGGCTTCCGAGGCCAATAATATGGTCATTCAGGGAACCATGATCCATCATCGAAATGATCCGGATGCTTCTTTGATCATTTCCAGTGTCGAACATTCCAGTGTCAAAGCAGCGGCTCGTTTTGTTTCGACATATTATGGTGTCAATGTGATCGAGATCCCAGTGACACCCAGTGGTTTGGATATGGATGCTTTGGATCGTGCATTGGATAAACACACGGCATTGGTTTCGATCATGGCCGTCAACAATGAGACGGGGATGGTCTTTGACATGCCGGCCATCATTGATCTGGTCAAAACCAAAAGTCATGCAACGCTCCATGTCGATTGTGTGCAAGCCATTGGGAAAATGGCATTGCCATGGTTAGACCAAGTGGATTATATTTCTTTAAGTGCGCATAAGTTACATGGATTGAAAGGCAGTGGAGCATTGATCGGAAAACATATGGACCATTTAGTGGGTCTGATTCATGCGGGTCAACAGGAGATGGGATTGCGTGGTGGGACCAGCAATGCCTTGGTCAACATCATGCTGGCCAAGACCATTCGACTGGCATTGGATGAACAAACCACAGCGTATGCCCATGCCAAAGCTTGCTTTGATTATTGCTATGATGCATTTAGTAATGATTTAAATTTCCACATCAATTCACCCAAAGACGGTTGCCCGTTTATTTTCAATTTTTCTGCCCGACACGTGACCAGTCAAGTGTTGCTCAACGCCTTAAGCCACCGCAATATCGAAGTATCCGCTACCAGTACTTGTGAAAGTTCTCAAGGTTACTCCGATGTATTGGCTGCGATGGGATATGATCAATGGATCACGACCGGTTCCTGTCGGTTGAGCTTTGATATCACCACGGATCTGGATGATCTCAAAGCGGCTGTTGAAACGATCAAGGAGGTCTGCACAACGTATGCAACGCGCTGAATACATACTCGTTCGCTTCGGTGAATTGTCCACAAAAGGCAAAAACCGCAATGAATTTATTGCGAAGTTATTTCAGAATCTAAAAAAATCATGTGAGGAATTTAACGGTCTGAGTTTTGAAAAGACCCATGATCGTTTGTTCATTCATTTAAATGGTTGCGACCAAGATGCGGTGATGCGTCGTGCATCCAAAGTGTTTGGCATTTCATCGCTTTCGTTTGCTTACAAAGTCAATAGTGTACTTCCGCAAATATCCGCCAAGGCGTTGGAATTGGTGTCGACCATGTCCGATAAGCATACCTTCAAGGTCAAGGCACATCGGCAAAACAAGCAATTCCAACCCAACAGTGATGGGATCAATCGTGCCGTGGCATCCGTGATTTTGCAGAATACTGCATTGAAAGTGGATGTACATCATCCCGACATTTTGATCAATATCGAAGTATCGGATCCATATACGTATATCATGGTGGATAAATTTCCAGGAGCTGGTGGTTATCCGGTCGGTGTGGCCGGTAAAGGGTTAGTGCTTTTAAGTGGAGGCATCGATTCACCGGTATGCTCCTATTTGGCAATGAAACGCGGTGTGTTTTTGGAAGCCATCCACTTTGCAGCACCACCGTATACCAGTGATGGTGCACTAGATAAAGTAAAAACATTGGCGACATCCCTGTCCCATTATCAAGGGTATATGCGTTTGCATATCGTTCCATTTACCGATCTGCAGTTGGCGATTTGCAAAAATGTCAATGAAAGCTATTGCATCACCTTGATGCGACGCATGATGTTTCGAATCGCCCAACAGATCGCAATGAAAAGACGATGCAAGATCATCGTGACGGGGGAATCGATCGGGCAAGTGGCCAGTCAGACATTGGACAGTATGCAATGCATCAATGCAGTGGTGGATATGCCGGTGATCCGACCATGCGCCTGCATGGATAAATTGGAGATCATCGATATTGCGAAAAAAATCGATACGTATGAAACCTCCATTTTACCTTATGAGGATTGTTGTACTATCTTTACACCCAAAAATCCGGTGACACGACCATCGAAAGAAAAAGCGGAATATTACGAATCGCATTTTGATTGGGAAAGTCTGTTGCAACAGGCGATCGAAAACACGGAAAGCGTGGTTCTACCATTAAAGAGCGAAACTGAGGATTTGTTTTGATTTTCTTATTCGACTTGAATACTGTGGATTACCCTTATGATGGAAATCATAAGGGTTTTTTAGGCACTATAAATTTTTGAGTGGGGATGCCATAGATGGGCTTTAAACTTCTGTGGTTCATTGCTCCCCAACTAAAATTTATAAGCATAGTCTCCCTGATTGCATTAACCAGGGAGACTTTTGTT
>CALVCY010000068.1 GCA_944326175.1 uncultured Erysipelotrichaceae bacterium | reverse complement strand
GAGGTTTCACGATGGTTCAATCATATCAAATCTGGAATCAAAACCCCATGCTTACAATGGTGTAAACCATACATATCATGAAAAAACCACCGTCTGTTTCTACAGACGGTGGTTGGTTCAACCATTATTTATGGATCTTGCGTGTGGCGCGCTTCAGCCACGTCAGTTCTTTCCCTTTGAAATAACGGGATAAACTGCGATAAACATGCGCATGATACTGGTTCAAGGTGTTGATTTCTTCTTCACTCAATAACTTGACATCGACACCATCCAGATCGATCGGACACATGGTCAGATTCTCCAAGTGCATGAATTGACCATATTCATTCTTCTTGCCTTTCATCACGATCATCTGGTTTTCATGACGGATCCCTAAAACGCCAGGGATATAGATACCGGGTTCATTGGTGATGGTCATCCCTTGCTCAAAGACCGTATCTTCATGCCGACCGGCAGAAACCCGCCAGCGGAATGCTTGGGGACCTTCATGGACACCCAACACATAGCCAACGCCATGGCCGGTACCACATTGATAATCCATATCGTACTGCCACACTGGATTACGGGCTAAAATATCCAGGCTCAAACCGGTGCAACCATAAAGGAAATTGGCTTTCATCAGATCCAGATAACTCTTCAATGCTACGGTGAACCATTTCTTATGTTCCCGATCGGTTTTGCCCATGACAAAGGTACGGGTGATATCGGTGGTCCCGAATAAATATTGACCACCGGAATCGACCAACAGGAAATCCTTTGGTTCGACCATCGCACTGCCGTGTTCGGGTGCACTGTAATGCATCATGGCCGCATTGGGACCATAGGCACAGATGGTCGTAAAACTGGGTTCAAGGAAACCATTTCCCTGTTTTCTCAATTCCAGTAATTTTTCTTGGGCTTCATATTCGGTGAACGTGTGCTTTTTGATGGTGGTTTTCAACCAATACATGAACTTGCTCACCGCCACCCCGTCGATCACATGCGCTTTGCGCAAGTTTTTGATCTCGGTATCGTTTTTGATGGAACGCATCAAGGTAACAGGGGTAAAGGCATCATGAATGGAAATGGTCTTATCAAAACGGGAAGATAATGCCACATTGGTACTGGTCAGATCACACCATAATGTGACTTTCTTCAACTTGGTGATATCATCGATCAATTTGGTTTCATCCACGGCAATGATCCCATTTTCCTGTAAGTAGCAGGAAACATTGGTATCGACCTTGGTCAAATCACAATACAATGTGGCACTGGTCAAACCAATGAGCATATAACCATAGAATACCGGGGTACACTCCACATCATTGCCCCTTAAATTGGTGGTATACGCCACATCTTCCAATGCGCTCAATAACACGACATCACAGTGGTTTTCCTTCATTTTGTTACGGATGGTATTCAACTTTTCCTTTGCACTTTGGCCACTGTAACGCTCATGCAATACCCAATATTTTTCATTTGGCAACTCGGGACGATCCATCCAAATGTCTTTGGAAAGATCATAGCGGGTCTCATATTTGACTTTGACGTCGTTCAATTCATCTTTCAAACCATTGAAGAAGGTGGTCGAGACCACATTACCGTCAAAGCCAAGGACCATCCCGTCTTTTAAAATGGATTTAAGATATTCCATTACGGTCGGTACCCCTTCCTGCCCCATTTTCCGTAACGTTACGGTGGTATCTTTCAATTGATTTTCCGCTTGGACGAAATAACGACCGTCGGTCCACAGATCCGCATGATCCATGGTCACGACCAATGTACCCGCACTGCCGGTAAACCCGCTGAAAAATTTGCGGACCGCAAATTTTGAAGCGGTATATTCACTGTTGTGATCGTCACTGGTGGGGATGTAGTAGACGTCGATGCCATGGGCTTTCATGGCTTTTCGAAGTAAAGATAAACGCTGAGGTATCATAAAGCTTCCTTTCAAGTCATTTTCGATCATTCAATGGTTCGACCATCAAATGCAATGGCTCTATCATTGTAACGCAATGATAACAGGTGCAACAAATGAAATGGTTCAACCATGTTAGAATGGAAGACATGATCACATATCGGCTGTTTCCTTATGGTAAAGACCATGATAATAAATTAGATCAATTAAAACACGATCATCCCCAATGGATGGTAAAACCATGGCTTTTTTCCATGGTCGTGATCCAGTCAGATCATGATATCGCGACTGAATATGACCAATGGCTCTTACTCAATCATGCATATTCGACCGTATTGGGGTTATATGGTTTGACCACGGTATTATCGGCTTTGGGATTGATCGTGGTTTCACTGACATTACCGGTATTATCCATGGAACTTTTACTTGGATTGATGATCCTTGTCCTGGTGATTACCATGGGCAGTGATGGTTTGACCATAGTGATCGATCGGTTTAAAAATATCCGTTCACGCCATACTTTGCTGATTTCATCCGTATTCCTTTTATTCATCATTTGGTTTTTACCAGGCTTATGGTTCAAGTTGATCGCATTGCAAAGCCTTGGTTTGACCATCTTATGGTTCAACGTATCCCGTTTTGCCCATTGGTTTGCATACCGACCGCTTTATAAATATGTCAAGATTTTGGACAAACTCAAAAACGGAAGTAGTGCCTGCAAGCAAACGGATGGTTCTTATGAAAATCAGATGAATGCAACCATTGGTATCGATGATGAGATCGCATTAAAGCGTGGTGAAACCATTCCTTTTGATGGGATCGTCATCCATGGCAATGCCGTAATCGAACCATGGATAAACCATATGCAATATGCCATCAGCGCCAATGATTCGATCCATGCCGGAAGTCGGATCGTGGATGGTTCGATCACATTAAAAGTGGTCAACTCCATCGATCACTCATTATTTGATCAGCAACTCCATCAATTGGTCACATCCAGTATGGTTGAACCAAATGATACCGTTGATGCATTGATCGCTATTGGATTTATATTGATCACTATCGTTGCCTTATTGCTTTATGGATGCAATGGGATGACCATGGTCATACTGATGAATGCCATCGTACTGCTTACTGGCTGCAAGCCAGTAAGCAGTCTATCTGCCATGCATCGTTTGCACCTCAAAGATCAAACCCGTCATGGTATCTTGTTCAACGGACCATTGGATGATCAAACGATCCATGATATCGATCATGTGATCATCGATACCGCATTGATCCATGGTTTAAACCAATTGGAAGTGGATCAAGTATGGTTAACCAAAGATGTCGATCATACCTTATTTTTCCATATGATCCTTTCTGCCATCAAAAAAGAAAATGATCCTGCCAGTAAAGCGATCGAGGAATATATCCGTAATCAAAACATCAAAGATACGGATATTCGTCTAAGCCAAAGTATTTATAAAAAAGGATTGGACAATCTTTTACATGGTCAAACCATTCATTATGGGGATCTCGCCACATTAAAAAACAGAAATGTGGATACATCCATCGTTTTAAGCATGGATGAAGATTTGAGAAACCACGGATCACTGATGCGTTATCTGGCCATTGATCAAACCATCATTGCCATCTTCAAATTAAAACCCATGGTTTATCCACGGTATCAACAATTGGTCCAATCATTGAAAAGCCATGGTTATACTACGATTCTTTATGATCATCAGTCCATAGATGGTTTGAACCATCTTCAAACCATTTATGGGTTTGATCAATCGATCCATGATTCGGCCACATTGATCGATCTGATCCATAAGGATCAGATCGATCATCATCGCTATAGTTATATCCATGGAAAAGACCATGATCCCATATTGATCACTCATGTGGATCTCTCCATATCATTCAATGATCCACTTACATTGGATGATATGATGCTCGACAATTTCAATCCACTAGTGATCGTATCCTGGTTAACCCATCAGCATCGATGGTTTAGCCATTTGCATCGCTTTCGTACCCTATGGCCATGGATCATCATCATGGCCATGGGTTTATTGACATTATTGATGCCCATGAGTGGGTATATCATCGAATCCACCTGGATCATCTTGGTTTTAACCATCGTGGATCTGTTGATCCTATCTGGCTTCTTTTATCGTGGGTATCCCATTGAATCACTGCAGCCCGATCATTCCAAACATCTCACCCTTAAAATCGATGGCATTACCACCCATGATCATGATCGCGTGCAATCCATCCTGATTGGATTAGATCCAACCATCCATTATAGATGGATGGATGAAACCACCCTTTCCCTGGAATGTGCAGCTGATCTATCCCGATACACGATCTGTCAGACCATCCGTTCCAATGGGTTTGCGCCACGGCTGATCCATACAAAAAACGAGAAATAACTATCGATAGGGCTTACTCAGGAAGATATCTGTGGCAATTGAGTCGTTCCGTGGTCAGTCAAATTCAATGCTTTTATTGCGTCCTAAAATTCCACTACTATAAGCAGCAAGGCGTTACGCAATATCTCTTATGCTTTTCATTCCGGTTACTAAAAACAACCATCCAATTTATACTCATAAAGCGTTCTGGGATGGTTGTTTTAAATATTTGCTTTCCAATTTCGACGGTTATACAAAATCCTCCGTACTTCCATAACATTTTCGATCACAACATAGAAAACAGTGAAATTTCGTACGTGGATGCGATAATAAGGATAATTACGTTCACGTATCGAATGGAAAGACTCAAAAGATTCCGCAAAAGAGAGTCTTTCTAAAATGGCGTTTTCGACATCATCTACGAGACGTTCAGCCGCATCTGGATTCTTCAAACGATAGGTGATGTAATCGACGATTTCATTCATATCCTCTTCAAATAACGAAATATAGCGTAACTTATAATGCTTTTCGTTCACGAATACGTCTCCTTAACCGACTAAAGACCTCATCGGAAGAATAGCGGGAATCGGAGAGAGTTGCAGCTCGATCTGCTTCATCAAGTGCTAACTCTATATCATTTGTCAATTCTTCGTATTGTTCCAAGCTAAGTAGAACCATAGAACCATAACCGTTTTTTGTAAGAAAAATTGGTTCTTTTTTAATTAAAACTTCTTCCTCAACCTCAGAATAATGATTTCTTAAATCTGAAACGGGGCGAATATTCAGCATGACGCTTCCTCCTTTATGACATAATTCTATCTAAATTTTATCATAGATACGCCTGCAAATATATTATTTTCATAGACGACTTGGCAGTCTTTGGATATGAATGAAACTTTTATACTGCATAAAGCTGCCTAGAAGTCGTTTCATTACACATCAGTTGAATAGTGTGGCTGAGCCAATGACACACATATGATTCGAAATAGTGTCGTTTCGGACGAACGTCTTTCATTAATATCGTTGGGTAAGGTTGCATCCATTCATTCCATATCCTTCTGATATGCTTTCGCTTGATCCATGATGCTTTGATAAATCGTACGAATATACGGAATATATTCTTGGTTTTTCACCAAAGTCGAAATGTGATCCAAAACCACTTCTTCCCGTTTGGGATCAAAAATATCCATACCCTGTTCCTTTTTGATATTCCCAACATGAACCACTGCATCAAAGCGGGATTCGATGGCAGAGACGATGATTTGATCCGCTTGATCGATCTTTTCACGATAAGGTTTTAATAATTCGGTTGGGTTCATGCGCTTTCCTTTCAATCAAAATACTTCAAGATATTATTCACACTGTTGACGGCTTCAACGACTGTTGCGGGTTTTAACAAAGCGTCGCCAATGACATAAACGTGGGGATCGCTGGTTGAACCATCTTCATGAATGGTCAAACCATCATCTTTCCATAAGGTATCATCCACGCTTTGGGATATCGCCGATATGGCGATATCACACATGACAAAATATTCGCTGCCTTCCACCATACGGGTATATTTCTTTCCCTTTTCATCAATCAACGTTTCCCCTTTGGAAAAGATGATCCCATTTTGTGGAGAATCCACGAAGCGCACGGGAGCCGCCAGTTCATGGATTTCGATTCCTTCATCTTTGACCGCTTGGATCTCATCGGGATTTGCCGGCATATCCGCGATTTGCTTGCGATAATAAAGCAATGTGTTTGGACTATCGCGATGGCAATGGCGCACGGCATCCATGGCCACATTGCCACCACCTAGGACAATGATTTTCTGGTTTGAATCAAAGTGAATATGATTTTCCAATACATCCAATGCACTATAAACAAACGGCAGTTCGTCCCCCTGGCCCAGTTTACGGGCGATCCATGCCCCATTGGCATAGATCAAATCATCATGCGTGGCTGCAATGGTCTTGACCATTACCGGATCAACCATGGTCGAACCATGGAAACAGATCCCGCATTCTAAAAGAATGCGTTGATACTGATCCACGATCGTCTTATCCAATCGAAAGTCCGGTATCCCATAGCGCAATACCCCACCCATTTGTTCATGCTTGTCATATAAATCGATGGTATAACCACGGCATGCCAGTTTAAATGCCACTGTCATACCCGCAGGCCCAGCACCAATAATAGCTACGGATTTTTGATTGGATGGTTGAACCATTGGATGATAGTGACGCAGATAATCCAAAGATAATGCTGCTTCGAGTTGATAAAACGGAACCGGATCATTTTTGAAATTCAAAATACAATGCCCATAGCATTGCCTAAAATGATCACACACGATCGCACAGATAGCCGAAAAGAAATTGTGATCAAATAAGTACTGTTGTGCTTGACTTTCTTTACCCTGTTGCACCCATTCGATGACTTTGGGTATATCCGTATGGATCGGACACGCTGCCTGACAACGTGCATTTTTACAATGCAGGCATTGTGATACGATCGTGGTATCCACTGACATGATGTTTCACATCCTTTCACGTTAACTGCTAAGTCTATTTTAACGCAATTCATGATTTAACCGTAGATAAAGTTACAAAAGCGGAACTGTTTCACAAACGGTTCCGCTTTGTTGATTTTGAATTGGTGCGGGCAACAGGACTCGAACCTGCACGCCGAAGCAATAGATCCTAAGTCTATCGTGTCTGCCAGTTTCACCATGCCCGCATACATTCAACTGAATGCGGGTTTTATGTTAGGTGATTTATGCAAAAAAGTAAAGTGCTACAAAGCATTTGCAGAATTGACTGATGCCTCGATCGCAACATTTTTGCCACTAAATGCCATGCCATAAAGAATGATCGATTGATTTTGAATCAGAATATCATCTTCGAAATACTTTTTTTCGTTGATCTGGCGTACTGCTTTCTTGGCAACTGTCCTCAGATAATCCGGTTCCGATTGATCACATTGTTTCAATTCAATAATGATACAAGGAAGATCGACTTTCTTTGGATATAGTAAAAGATCAAATCTTCCCATTCCACTTTCACGATTTGATCGCACCTGATAATCCGAAAACACGGCACATAGTCCGAGGGTCAACCCATGATAGAAGCTTTCATTCGCCGTATCGAAATACGACACCGATCTTACCAATATATGCACCAGTTGATATTTTATGCGATCCGGTTTACCACTTTGCATCGCTTGTTCCAAATCATGAATCGTCGAATAATCAAATAATGGATCCATATATTCCAGTATTTCACGGCGAAAAACCGTTTTGATTTCCAAGTTCGGAATATTCACTTTAAATACCGGCGTCAACCCATCATGAACGGTTTCAATCAATTGTGCATTCAAATATCCGGTCACAACCAGAAAACTGAAAATCGATTCTGTCTTGGTTTCTAGATTCGGATAGACGACATTGGTGTCAATCGGTAATGTTAGCGATCCATCAGACAACAATTCGCACATTTGATCGTAAATCTTTCGATTACTGTTGCTTAAAATCCGTTTTATCAATGTATTGATTGACACATTTTGCCAATAAGTCCGCGCTACACAATTTCGGTTAAAATAATTGATGACAGACCATGGATTGAATAAACGATGATTTCCAAAGGTATACCCATCATACCAGCGACATACCTCGTCATACTTTTCGGCAACACCATAATAATCACACATTTGTTTCACTTCTTCAGGGGTAAAACCAAAATATTCGCTGTAACGATCGTCCAAAAGTGAATAAACATTCAAATTATTCAATCCGCTAAAAATACTTTCTTTTGCTACTCGCAAAATTCCGCTTAAAACTCCCAGTTCAAGATATGGATTATCTTTGAAACCACCCATAAACAATGGGCGCATAAAAGAAAGTACTTGATCGTAAAAGCCATTATCAAACCCAAGTTGCACCGGTGCATCATATTCGTCGATCAATATGATCGGTTTGATGCCATGATGTTGATACAACCAACGAGTCAAAAATTTTAAGCTAAAAGCCATATCCGTTGAGGATAGATCGCCGTGAATCATACTTTGATACAGCTTTGAATCAACCTCATTCAAATGTGGGCTATGCATCAATTCGTCGTGACGTGCCGCTTCTAAACATATGATTCGCTTTAACGACTGATATACCGAATCCCAATTTTGATCCGAAAGTTCAGCAAACGAAAGATAAATAACCGGATACTTTCCTTGATATTGTCGATACTTTTCACCGGCCGACCAAATCTTAAGATTTTCAAAATACAAAGCGGTTGAATGATCGGAATGTTCGAAAAAAGTTTTCAACATATCCATATTCAATGACTTGCCAAAGCGACGTGGTCGCGTAAATAAATATGCTTGCGATTTTTCATCCAATATATCTTTGATCAGCAGTGACTTATCGACATAATAATAATTTGATATCGTATCAATAAAATTAGAAAATCCGATTGGCATCGGTTTGATCTCTCGATTATGGAACACCGAACGATTGTCTGACGGTTGTTTTGCACCACTAGGTATTTTCCATTTTCCATTTTCCTTAACTGCACCCAAAATACGTCCTTGAACACAGTATTCGGTGATACGTCGTGGTGACACATTCCATAACTTCGCCATCGTTTTGACACTTAAATAGGATTCATAGTTCATGTCATATACCTCATTGACAGTATATCAAATGCAGAAGGATATCGGAAGGATATAACCGATTTTTATACCTCTATCGTTCCGATATCCTTCCGATACCTTTATATAAAAAGCAACATGCGATTTTCAAGCATGTCGCTTTGATCATTAAAAACCCGATCAAAAGAGCAAATTTCCGATTTGATAAACCACAAATGTGACCAACCATGCCACACCCAGTTGAAACAAGGCACATTGGATCATGAATTTCGTATCACTTTCCCGTTTGATGGTGGCCAATGTGGCCACACAGGGAGTATACAACAGACAGAACACCATCAAGGCAAACGCATTGAGTGTGGTAAAACCAATGGATGATAAGGTTGCGGCCATCGTGACCATCCCATCGGCAGAATTGATATTGCCAATACCGAATAAGACAGCTGTGGAAGATACCACCACTTCTTTGGCCGATATTCCGGCCAATAATGCCACTGCGATCTGCCAGAAGCCTAATCCAACCGGTGCCAATACCACTGCCAACCCATGACCGATGGTCGCACCAAAGCTATCCGTCATATTCGTCACGAATCCATTTGGACCAAGATTGAGCAATACCCACATGATGATCGACGCGACAAAGATGGTCGTACCTGCTTTAGTCAGATAATCTTTTACCTTTTCCCACACATAAACGAATACAGTAAATGCACTGGGCAATTTATAATCCGGCAATTCGATCAATAATGCATTTTCTTTAGCGCTCGGTTTGAGTCGATGCATGATCGCAGCCATTAAAATGGCTACACCTAAACCAATGACATACATCAAATAGGCCACGATCATGGCATACGACCCAAAAAACATACTGCTAAAAAGAATGTAGATCGGCAAACGAGCCGAACACGACATGAATGGTGTGATCAGCATCACCCGTCTTCGATCGGACACACTTTCCAGCGTACGGCTGGCCATGATGGCCGGCACCGTGCAGCCAAAACCTAAAATCATCGGGATGAACGCTCTTCCGGATAAACCGAACTTGCTCATGATCCCTTCCATCACATAGGCCACACGGGCCATATACCCACTATCTTCCAACAATGCCAATGCAATGAACAAGATCACGATATTGGGCAAAAACGTCAATATGGTCCCGACACCGTTGATGATGCCGTCCACCAAAAGGGAGATCAACCATGGCGAAGTATGAAGGGAAGTGAGCAATACGGAAGCATTGCCGCTGATCCATTCCAATCCAAGTTCAAAATACCCTTTGATCCAATCGCCGATGGTAAAGGTCAACATGAAAACGATGGCCATGATCACCAAGAAAATGGGAACACCCAGTTTGGGATGAGTCAGCCAATGGTCGATCGATTCCGTTAATTGTTCGTTACGGTTTTTGTTCATGACCACTTCTTCGCATAATTCTTCGATCCATGCGAATTTGGCATTGAGCACGCTTTGAGCGACTTCGACAAGATCAAGATCATGTTCCAAGGGATACATGGATTGGACCACCGTATCATTTTCTAAGGTTTTCAATGCGATCCAATACCCATCTTGATCTGGATATTTTTCATTGGCTTGTTTTTCCAATGGTTTCAACCATTGCTGAAACGATTGAGTATATGGCAAACATCGATCAAAGGATTCATGTTGATTTCTCTTAGTGGTCAAACCATCCGCATGGTGGATGCAATTGTGCAACAAAATATCCAACCCAGTTTTCTTTCGTGCGGATACGGGAATACATGGGACACCCAGTATATCGGATAATCGGTGGAAATCGATTTCCATACCACGTTTGTTGACGATATCCATCATATTGAACGCTAGTACCAATGGTCGATCCAATTCGATCAGCTGTAATGCCAGATACAGATTGCGTTGCAGACAGGATGCATCGATGACATCCACGATCACATCAACCTCATCACTTAAAATAAAATCCCGAGAGACTTTTTCTTCCATGGTATAGGCATTTAAGGCATAGGTGCCGGGAAGATCAACCAGATGGATGGTCAAACCATGCTTACGGATGGCCCCTTCCACCTTTTCCACCGTTACTCCCGGCCAATTGGCAACTTTGAGATTGGCACCGGTATAAGCATTGAACAAGGTGGTCTTACCACAGTTTGGATTGCCGATAAATGCAATGG
>CALVCY010000067.1 GCA_944326175.1 uncultured Erysipelotrichaceae bacterium | reverse complement strand
AAACCCGGAATACATACAAATAGACAGCGTATTTGAACAGATGGACACTTTAAGAGCGTCCGGCTCTATGCCCTTTGTTTCAAAGCCTGTGGCAATCGGTGACAAGAAATACCTTGACGGAGGAATTACTGACAGTATTCCTTTTGAATGGCTTTCCGGTCAAGGTTGCGACAAGCTGATTGTAGTTCTTACTCGTGACATGGAATACCGAAAGAGACCGATGTCTCCGATCTTAAAGTGTGTTTTCTGTGTAATCCTCCCTTGACAAATCTCTTTCCAATTCGATATCCTTTTACATTAATCTTTCAATCAAATGGGTGCGGGTAAAACCATCAAAGAAGGATTGATCAAAAAGTTTACCTTCATCAACACAGAACGTTTGTTTTTGATGCCGTCTTCCGGTGTGATACGCAAAACAATCTGGTGGAACATGACTATCAGATGATTTTTGATTTTTATAAAAACCTGTTGAAAGCAAAACAGGTACTGTTGGTTGAACCATTATCGATTTTATTGGATATGTATTGTTACGGTTCGGTCTATTTATTAGCGAATCTATTGCTCTGATGGTTTGGTTCTTTGACGTTTACATGGAGATTGGATAGAATTAAGCCATAGGAGACGTGACGAAATGAAAAAGAGGATCTGGATGCTGTGTGCATTGGTTTTGACCAGTGGATGCAGTGTATCGGATGAAGTGGTCACACCATCTTCATCTGTTGAATCAACACCCATGGTCGAACCATCACCATCGGTTCAATCAACGATGCAACCCACTCGGTTTACTGACGAACAATTGGAACAAGCAATGGAAATCACATATGTGGAATATACCATCGTTGGTACCGGGATCAATTATTGGGTATTGGATCCATTGCCGGATCAGGTATATGTGATGGTGACGCAGGATAAGAAAACGGATAGTTTTACCATTCGTACCTATTATGATGTGGATGAATCACTGCAGTACAATGATGCATTGATTAGCGATCCGGTGACGTTTTATCCCTTGGATTATTTCAACCAACAGGTCGAAGATGATCCGGATTTTTTGATGTATGGCAATACCGTGATTGGTAAAACCGATGCTTTTGTAGCGGTTGAAGCGGTACAGATGGGTGGTTTTGGCATACCGAAACTGGATGAAACCAATACAGTGGTTTTTGATTATGATCAAGTGGGTGAATTGACTCAAATCCCGTTGGTTACGTTTGATTTGGAAGAAATGGAGGGATATTGATGAAATTGAAACCGATGATTTTAACCATGGGCATCCTGGGGATGTTGGTATTACCACTCCATGCGCTTGATGGTCCTCAGTATGGGGACCAGCCAACCGGTCCCAACTGGAGTGGAAATGATACGACCATGGTCATTGAACCAGTTCAAACCGGTAATGTCGATACTATTGACTATGTACCGATTTATGACGATGATCTGATCACGGTCTACATGATGGAGGATCTATCCAATGATTATGGTTATACCATTGAAACTATGGAGGATGAACCCGTCATTGATGTGACCTATCAGGATGAATCGATTGCTAAGTTTACCGTCAGACATACAACTACGGGTGATTCTGCATTTCTTTTTGAACAAATCGATTATGATGACAATGGAGACAGTATTTACTATGGTTTAGACCATAGTGATCATTGTCTTAATCAAATCCTATTGAGTATCACGAAGTAATATGAGCAATCCATCCACTATCAAATCACATGAATATCTAAAATCCGTAACCATCGGAAAACCTCAATCTGCTAAAGATGGGATCATCATCGTGGATTATGATCCCAACTGGCCGATCGTTTTTGAATCACTGAAAAAGGATATCGATCACGCATTCAAAGATATCCCACATCAAGTGGAACACGTTGGTTCGACCAGTGTCCCCGGTTTATGTGCCAAACCCATCATCGATATGGTGCTGACCATTTCAAATCCGAAAACGGAAGATGCATATGTCCCGTTGCTTCAAGGACTTGGCTATCGGCTTCGCATTCGGGAAGATGACTGGTATGACCATCGCATGCTCAAATTAAACCAACCGCAAGTCAATCTGCATGTATTTGGTTTTAATTGTCCTGAGGTCAAGCGGATGCTTGACTTTCGGGATTGGTTAACAACGCATCCAGACGACATGGCGTTGTATGGTTCAACCAAACGCAGATTGGCTACCCAATCGTTTGAATATGTACAGGATTATGCGGATGCCAAAAGTGACGTGGTTTCTACCATTTTCTCACACATCGATGCAGGTCAATAGCTTGTAGTTTTTCCCTTTGACCATTTGATCCGTATAACTTATCTGATGGATGATATCAATGGAGCAGATCCATTTGATCGATGAAGTGTACTTTTAAAAAATGATTGCATCGAGACCAAAATATCGATTCAAAACAAATCACCGGAATCCTTGGATTCCGGTGATTTGTTTCATATATGTGTAATGGTTTATTCAGCAATCAGCTGGCTATTGAAGGTCGTGCCGTCTTCATTTTCCACGCTGTAGTATACTTCGTTTTCATTGGGTTTAAGGTATACGGTGGTTTTCTTGACTTCCTTCACTTTCAAACCGGCAGCTTTGATGGCTTCTTTGACTTGTTTTTCAACGTCAGCGACATTGACTTCATTGCCGTTGGTTTGAACGATGGTTTCGATTTTCATGGGTACCATTTCCTTTCTTATTTATGGTTTAATCATATGACGATGTGGTGATTTGTCAAATTATTATCTAAGAATAATGATCGGATGGTGGTTTTGACCCTAGTTTTTGCTTAGAATAGGTGTATGGATAAACTCAAGTCAAAGGTAAAAGCTCATCCAAG
>CALVCY010000066.1 GCA_944326175.1 uncultured Erysipelotrichaceae bacterium | reverse complement strand
TTTTTCAAACATAGGTGAATGTCCTTTCTTTTCTTATAAAGTGCCTTTATTCTAACGTATATGCGACTAAATTGCATAAAAAAGGCAGATCTGGTCTGACCAGTTCTGCCTATTTCCTTTATTCTTGGGACATGTCGCCGCTTTCTTGATAAATATCTTCGAATTCATTTTCTTGTGGTGTGGATGTTGGTTGCGGTTGAGTGGATTCGACGGGTATCTCCGGATCAGCCGGTTCATCAGTGCCAGACGGAGATGACGTTGCATTGGGTTGACTGGAAGAAGACGGCTGCGGTGAAATGGTTCCCGCCACGATTTCTTCGAGTCGACCATTTTCTGGGATGATCTCATCAAACAAATCCAATTCGATCTTTTCGCTTTTCGCAGCTTCTTCCCGATCATACGTAGCGATGATCGTATCTTCCTGGATCTCTGCACTTTTCAATATCCGGATCATGGCTTCAACGACAGTGTCACATTCGATTGCATTGGTCAAACCATAGAATGATATTTTCGGCGTATCCAATAAAACATAATACGCACCACCCATATCCAATATCGATAACGTGTAAGAATGATCCGTACCACTGACATCGCTATAAACACCGTCATTGGTATAAATGGCCGTTGAAGTATCGATGCCGCGATCGCTCGGTTGCTCATTCCCGTTGATGATATTGGTGATATTCAACGTAAACAAAAATTCACTTTCCCCAAGGACGAAAACCGAACTGGTTTCCTGCTGTTCCAATACCCCGACATTGGTTGGGACATAGTAGGAAATGGTTGGTTTGCGATGATTGGTAAAAGGGATCGTTACTGCCAAGGTTTTGGCAATGGTCGTATCCAATTGATCCGCGAATGAAACTTCCCTAGCACACCCACTGCTGGTAAGAACCAACAGTCCAAGTAAGGTATAGATCAACCGTTTCATGGTTTCACCACCGTATAAATCGCACGATATATCGGTTGGTCAAGATCACGAAATTTCATCTCATATTCACTGACCACATCATCCTCATCATCCCCGATCTGATAGTCGACCCATACTTTGGTCAATTCAAATCCATGATGTGTTAACGAAACCAGGGAATAATCAAAAAAGTGTGCATTATCGGTTTTTTGTACCACTTTCCCTCCTGGTTTCAACCATCGTTGATACAATCGTACGAAATCTTCATGCGTCAATCGACGGCGCGCATGATGCTTTTTTGGCCAGGGATCGGAGTGATTCAAAAAAATCATCGAAACGCAATCCGTTTGGATCACATTGGGCAGATATTTGCCATCCCCACAATATAAACGCACATTATCAAGTCCAGCTTCAACGACTTTTTTCCCACATACGGCAATGGCGTTTGGATCTTTCTCCACAGCCACGCACACTAAATCCGGATGTTTAGCGGCATAACCGACGATAAAATCCCCTTTGCCGCATCCGATTTCCAAAATATCAACGCCTCCATCCAAAACGGATGTCGTTTCATTCAAATCAATGATCAATTGGCGATTCGCTTCGATGAATGGTAACGCCCATTTTTTCTTTCTCATTCTCATGGTGAAATCATTATACAGGTTTTTCGGGATGAAAAACACACCGTGTCGTAAACGACACGGTGTGCATGATTCAGACTTATTTAATCTTTGCGAAACGAACGACGTTCTCCATTATTTCCATGGTTGCGACCATGACCACGGTCACGATCCTTGCCTTTGAATGGTTTGGGTTCGACATAACCTTCCGGTTTTTGCATCAAATCCCGAACAGAACAGCTGACTTTACCGGAATCGTCGATCGCATCGACCACGACTCTTACGACATCCCCGACTTTATAAAGATCATTGGGGTTTTCCACACGTTCCCATCTGAGTTTGGATACATGACACAATCCTTCGCAATTGCCAAACAGATTGACGAAAATACCATAGTTTTCGATCCGGGTGATCGCTCCTTCGAAGATCTCACCAACTTTGGCTTCACGCACGATATCCATGATCATCTGCTTTGCTTTGGCAATGGCAGCGGCATCGGTATGATAGATCACGACTTTACCGTCATCTTCGATATCGATCTTGACCTTATCACATTCATCGATGATGCTATTGATCACTTTACCACCGGTACCGATCACTTCACGGATCTTATCCGGATCGATCATGAAGGTTTCCATCTTCGGTGCATATTCAGAAACATGGTCACGTGGCGCAGCAATGGTAGCTTCCATGTTATCTAAAATTTCGAAGCGTCCCTTTTTCGCTTGCGCTAATGCTTCTTTGAAGACCTCACGGGAGATGCCTTCGACCTTGATATCCATCTGCAATGCCGTGATTCCTTCCCGAGTACCGGCGACTTTGAAGTCCATATCCCCGTAATGATCTTCCATACCCTGGATATCGGTCAAGATACTGTAGGTATCGCCAACCGTGATCAAGCCCATGGCTACACCAGCCACTGGTGCTTTGATGGGGACACCGGCTGCCATTAGCGACATGGTCCCTGCACAGATCGATGCCTGGCTGGAAGAACCGTTGGATTCCAATACTTCCGCCACGGTACGGATGCAATATGGGAATTCTTCTTCACTGGGCAAAACTTGTAACAATGCGCGCTCACCCAATGCGCCATGACCGATCTCACGTCTACCGGGAGAACCCATCCGTCCGGTTTCTCCAACGGAATATGGTGGGAAATTGTATTGATGCATGAAGCGTTTTTCTTCCACTTCGGTCACATCGTCAATGATCTGGTTTTCACCAAGCGGACCCAGTGTCGTCACGGACAATACCTGGGTCTCACCACGGGTAAACAGTGCAGAACCATGCACACGCGGCAATAGATCGACCTGGCTGTCCAGCGGACGCAATTCATCCAATTTACGACCATCTGGACGGATCTTTTCAACACTGATCAATCGACGCACTTCACCCGCGACGATGCTGGTGCAATATTCACGGGTTTGTTTTTCGGCTTTTGCTTTTTCGGCATCGCTTGCATAGCAATCCAACGCAGAAACTTGTTTTGCCATCTGTTCGGTCAATTCATCGATACGGCCATAGCGTTCCAATTTTTCGTGGATGGAAACCGCAGCGACTAGATCGGCTTTGGCATGTTCATCCACATAGGCGGTAATGGTGGGATCGACTGAATAGACTTCATATTCCATTTTGGGTTTACCACATTGGGCAATGATTTCTTCTTCCCACAAGCACAATTCTTTGATGCATTCATGACCAAACATCAACGCATCGAGCATGTCCTCTTCACTGACTTCTTTGGCACCGGCTTCTACCATGTTGATGGCATACTTGGTCCCGGCAACCGTTAAATGGATATCACTGCGTTCACTGGTTTCAACATCCGGATTGACCACGAATTGACCATCGACACGACCGATGATCACACCAGCGATCGGTCCATGAAATGGGATATCGGAAATGGACAATGCCAGGGAGCTACCCAGCATAGCCGTCATTTCACTGGTGGCGTTTGGATCAACGGACAAGACGGTATTGACGACTTGGACTTCGTTGCGAAATCCATCCGGGAAAAGTGGACGGATGGGGCGGTCGATCATCCGTGCACTCAATGTTGCGTGTTCACTGGGTCGACCTTCACGGCGTAAGAAACCTCCGGGGATCTTGCCGACGGAATACATTTTTTCTTCGTAGGAAACCGTCAATGGGAAAAAGTCGGTATCCTTTCGAGTGTGATTGGCCGCGGCAGTGGATAAGACCACTGTATCATCGCAGCGGACCAATACGGCGCCACCGGCCTGTTTGGCCAGTTCGCCGGTCTCGACGGTGATGGTGCGACCATGGAATTCTTTGGTGAATACTTGTTTTGCCATAACGCGTTGTTACTCTCTTCTTTCTTTTTCTTCTTCTCTTTCTTTTAATTACACAACGTAGACAATCATAACACAAAAACAACAATGGCAATGCGCCATTGTTGTTTCGCTTTGGTTAAACCAAGGTTGAACCATGGTGACCATTGATCTGATCCAAAGCATATCGAAAACGAGATTTGACGGCATCGATATGCTTTTGAGTCGCTTGGGGGATCCCTTCCAATCGATACGGGATACCCAATTGGCGATACTTGGTCAACGCCATGGTATGGTAAGGCAAAAATTCGATTCTTGCGACATGGTGCAATGGAGCCATGATCTTGGCCAATGCATCGATGGCATCACCATCATCCGTGATGGAGGGAACCACCACATAGCGGATCCACATGGTTTGACCTTTTTGTTCGATGGATCGGATCAGATCCAATGTGGGCTTTAACGGTTGTCCGGTCAATTGAAAATACCCGGATTCGAACGGATATTTGATATCCACTAGAAATAACGGGGTAAGATCGATGATTTGATCGATGATGGACCGTTGGTTTTTACGATACGTCGTCCCACAGGTGTCGATAGCTAGATGGATCCCCAGTTGATGGCATCGTTTGGCCATTTGAAAAACGAATCGATCTTGAAGCAACGGTTCGCCACCGCTTAACGTGATCCCACCATCGCGATAATAACCTGCATTGCGGATATAACGTTGGATGATCTCATCAACATCCATGGAGATTCCGCCCTGCATCGCCCACGTATCGGGATTGTGGCAATAGGCGCAACGCATGGTGCATCCTTGAAGGAATACCACCATGCGTACTCCCGGACCATCCACAGATCCAAAGGATTCGATGGAATGAACGATCCCTTTACATGGATCCATGGAAGGTACGGGAAATGACTTCATCCTGTTGCGCTTTGGTCAGTTTATTGAAATTGACCGCGTATCCGGATACGCGGATGGTCAATTGGGGGTATTTTTCCGGATGCTGTTGAGCATCCAATAACATATCGCGGTCAAAGACATTGACATTGAGATGATGGCCGCCACTTTGGGTATAGCCATCCAATAAATGGACCAAGTTATTGATCTGGGTAGCATTGGCACGTGTCATGATTGCTTCTTCCTTTCTGTATTTTGGTCATCACCATCGATATCGATAGTGGGGGTATAACAGGCTGATCCGGGTTTGCACTCATTCATTGAAGATTCCACATTGAACGATGCATCATAATCATCCCGGATATGAACATTGATATGACCACTCCCCTTTTGGATCAATGTATCCAACGTATCGACCAGATCATCGATGGTTCGATCCATGGTCGATATCCTTTTCACACTGAAGCAAAATACTGTTTTGATCATCTTTACCCAATGCATCGGGGATGATGGAAAACGTATTGCTGATGCCATCTTGGGCATCATCAAAATCAAGTTTGGCCACTGATGCCAAGGATGCGATGGCACCACCATGGTCTCTTCCATGCATGGGATTGGCACCGGGTGCAAACGCCACCCCGGCCTTACGGCCATCCGGCGTTGCACCGGTGGCTTTCCCATAAACGACATTACTGGTGATCGTAAGAATCGACGTGGTGGGAATGGAATGACGATAGGTATGGTTTTGACCAATATAATGCATGAAGGTATGGACCACATCATGGGCGATCTGATCCACCCTATCATCATCATTGCCATACTTTGGATAATCCCCTTCGATCGTATAATCCACGACCAATCCATCTTCATTACGAACTGGATGCACCTTGGCATATTTGATAGCACTCAATGAATCCGCCACTACGGATAAACCGGCAATACCCGTGGCAAAATAACGTTTGACATCCCGATCATGCAATGCCATCTCTAAGCGTTCGTAACAGTATTTATCATGGCTGTAATGGATGATATTGAGTGCATTGACATAAACGGATGCAAGCCAGTTCATCATGTCGTTGAATTTATCCATCACATCGTCAAAGTCCAACGTATCCCCTTGTACCGGGCGATATTTGGGGCCGACTTGTTTGCCGGAGATTTCATCTTTGCCGCCATTGATGGCATATAGCAAACATTTAGCCAAGTTGGCACGTGCGCCGAAAAACTGCATTTCTTTGCCCACGACCATACTGGATACACAACAGGCGATGGCATAATCATCCCCATGCATGGCTCGCATCAGATCATCATTCTCATATTGGATGGAACTGGTTTCGATACTGACTTTCGCACAATAGCGTTTAAACGCATCCGGAAGATGGGTCGACCATAACACCGTCAAGTTCGGCTCAGGTGCAGTGCCAAGATTGTGGAGTGTATGCAGATAGCGAAAACTCATCTTGGTGACGAGGGTCCTTCCATCCACCCCCATGCCGCCGATCGATTCAGTGACCCAGGTGGGATCTCCGCTGAACAACGCGTTATATTCGGGCGTGCGGGCAAATTTGACCATGCGCAGCTTCATGATGAAATGATCGATAAACTCCTGGATCTGTTTTTCGCTGTATCGTTTCTCTTTTAGATCGCGCGTGGCATAGATATCCAAAAAAGTACTGGTTCTACCAAGAGACATGGCCGCACCATTTTGTTCCTTGACAGCCGCCAAATATCCAAAATATAGCCATTGCACCGCTTCTTTGGTATCACTGGCAGGTTTAGAAATATCAAACCCATAGATCGTTCCTAACGTTTTTAATTCTTCCAGCGCCTTGATCTGTTCGCTCAATTCTTCCCTTAAGCGCATGGTTTCTTCATCCATGATGCTACCGGTGGATTCTTTCTGTTGCTTTTTATCTTCGATCAACCGATCCACTCCATACAATGCAACGCGTCGATAATCACCGATGATCCTTCCACGACCATAGGCATCCGGAAGCCCGGTAATGATATGGGAAGAGCGGCAGGCCCGCATTTCCGGGGTATACATATCAAAGACACCTTGGTTATGGGTTTTGCGATGGATCGTGAAAAATTCACTGATATCTGGATCGACCGTATAGCCGTTATCCGCGCAGGCCTTTTGGGCCATGCGGATGCCCCCGTAGGGTTGCAAGCTTCGCTTGAACGGCTTATCGGTCTGCAACCCAACAATGGTTTCCAGTTGGCGATCCAAATAGCCTGGTCCATGGCTGGTGATGGTCGAAACCACCTTGGTATCCATATCCAATACCCCGCCATTCGCGGCTTCTTGCCGCGTCAGATCCATGACCTGATCCCACAGTTTTTTTGTGGTATCACTGGCATCTTCTAAAAAAGACTCATCCCCTTGATAAGGGGTATAGTTGCGTTGGATAAAATCACGCACATCGATACGGGAGCACCAGGGTCCCTTTACAAAATCACGATAATGATCCATGTCGTCCCTCCTTTGTATAAACTGTTGCTATTACAACACAATGGTTGAACCATTGCAATCGAAATGATCAGGAAAAATCAATGGTTCATTCATTCACAATTGGCCGTGATTTTTTTGAATCGACTATAGCGGTTTAGTCCAATACGATCCATGATTCAAAGTCTTCAGATATCCCCCTGCTTCCCATTTTGTACGAATTGTAATTCAAAACACTTGATTGTCGATCAACTATGTAATAAAGTTATATATGTAAATAGAAAGAAGGAAATCCTATGACTTTGTTGAATCACTATTCACGCATAACGCGTTCCACTTTACTCTGCTGTCTTTGCATATATGGGTTACTCGGCCTTTTAATTTTAAACCACTATGTAGTTATTCAATATATATTGAATATTATCTTAGGCGTTTTTGTGTTGATTTGTGTTCGCTTAGGGATAAAAGATCGACGATCCTTCAACTGGATCAATGCCATGATCATGCTGGTGGTCACCACCATCATCCCGATCGATCCGACGTTAACTTTGCTGATCGTATCGCTTAGCGGATGGATGCCTGAAATCCATCCAAGTGATCAACCATCCGATCCAATGAATCACGACCACCACTTAAGTAACGACACGCTCTTATCCACAAAATTGGAAGTTGCTAAACTAAACCATCTATACATCAAAAACCGATAGCCATAAAAACAGGGAGAGGCAAATTCCACCACTCCCTGGTTTTACTATTACTTAGATCAAATGGATCTTGATCAATCCACTTTTCGGATTGCGACTTTCCAATTACTGCCCACACCGATGTTATAAGCTCTGGAAAAACTACCTTGGTTGATGGCGATGCCCACGCGATCGACCGAATTGATGTAAATGATCGGTGAACCGATCGCTACTTCTGCAAAACTGTGGCCATAAGTGATCTGGTTTTGGTAGACCATGGTCGAATCATTGGAAATCGTGACTTCATACTTTTGGCCAAACGTCGGTTTGAGCATATTGAATTCATCCCGAGTGATCGATGTCCACAATGAACCAAAGCGCACATCCAATATATCCACCACACCCTGCACAGAATGGGTATTCTTGTTGAAATGCGTTTCCACAAGTGGCAACTTCACGATGCGATCCACACTTAATTCATTGCCCACTTCTTCAAAACTGATCACCCCCGCTGCCAGGCGGGCACCGGTATACGCATAGACGTCTCGACCATGGAACGTATAGGAATGTTCCGTGTTTTTACGGCGATTGATACTCTCCTCGATTTCTCGGATCGCGCAAAAGCCGACAGAGTTGGCCAAATGCGTCAACGTCCCGTTATCCGGAGTCACGATGTATTGGCCGTCATTGGTCAATGCGACCACACTTTTGCGCTTCGTACCGACTCCTGGATCCACCACGGAAACAAACACTGTTCCTTTGGGCCAATACGTCACGGTTTGAAACAGACGATAAGATCCTTCGAAAATATTATATGGGGTGATGTCATGGGTGAGATGATGGATCTTTAATGTATCATCCACGCTCAACGCGACCCCTTCCATGGCGCTGACTGCGCCATCGACCAATCCGAAATCGGATTGGAAAACCAAAATGGATTTACTACTACTCATGATTCCTCCAAAAACGTACATGCCATTCATTGCCACAGCCTAAACCTTTCGAGGTGGTCAGATCACCTTTGGAAATGGCCATGGCAATACGATTGAGTTCATTGTTATAGATCAAAATATCCCCTGTGGCGGCATCGCCGAATGTTTTGACGAAAACCACCGCATCGCTAAATACCAATTCTTGTTCATAGCGAACTTCCACATTGACCATCTGACCATATTGGAAACCGGCATTTAAAAACATATCTAAAGGGATATTGGTCCACAGATTACCGAAATTGGGATCATTGATCTCAAAAATACCATCGATATAATCCGGTTTGACACTGGCTTGCAATATCGGTAATGTGACGATCTCATTTAAGTCGTAAGTTGGACCGACCCCTTGAAAGTCGATGATGCCACTGGCTAAACGTGCAGCACAATAACCAAATAAGTCCCGTCCATGGAAGACGGAGATCTGATCCGTTCCGGCTCCATGGAGTCGGTTGATCGTTTCATCGATCTGACGGACTTCTTTGATACCAACGGTTGCCATGATATGGGTCAATGTCCCATTATCCGGGGTAACGATGGTATAACCATCGTTGGTTTGGGCAACACATGCTTTTCGAGACGTCCCCACCCCTGGATCGACCACGGAAACGAAGATCGTTCCTTTGGGATAAAAATGCATATATTGCATCAAGCGATAGGATGCGCTCCAGATATCATATTGTGGTAATTCATGAGTGGCATCCAATATCTCAATGGTTCGATCCACGGATTTGACCACACCATACATGGCCGCCACTGCTCCTTCCTTATAGGTAAAATCCGTTTGGAAGACTAACATGGGTTTATTCGTATCAATCATTGCTTTTTCTCCTATTCGAATATGGGCTTACCATCCGATAAACGGATTGTAGAAATAACTTTTCGTCACAAAAAGGCGAATGGACAGTGATGCCACAAAGATCACGATACACACCACTAACGCCAAATAATCGTTTTTTTCCATCGCACGGAATGAATACCAACTGCGTTTTTTGCTCTTCCCATATCCTCTTAAACTCATCGCATTGGCGATCGCATCCACCCGATCCATCGTCGAAAAGATCAATGGTGCCAATAAGGCCACCACATTTTTGATCCGTCGCCTTAATTTTTCCTTGCGACTCATATCGATACCACGGGCCTGTTGAGCCAAGGAAATATTGGTATAATCTCTGGAAACATCCGGAAAATAGCGCATGGTCAATGAAACTGTGGTACAGATTTTCGCCGATACCCCGATATGATTCAAGGATGAGGCAAATTCACTTGGATTGGTCGTAAAGAAAAACACGAAACCGACCGGGAACATGCAAAGATATTTCATCGTCTTGCAGGATAGATAATACAACTCTTCCCAAGTCAAGATAAACGGTCCACCAAAGGAAAAGATCTCATGCCGACTGCCCAACACTTCCACCCCATATTGAGGTGCAAAGATAAAGGAAAGCACAAAGTCGAACAGTAAAAATACCAAGATATAACCAAAGATGAGTTTGACTTGACCAAACGGGATCTTGGATATGCGAAAGCAGACGATGGCAAATGCCAACATGAACAATAATACCCGGATATCATAGGTCAAGATCACGGTAAAGATCATGATCAAAAAGCACAACAGTTTGGTCAAACCAGACAATCGGTGGATGAACGTATCCAGCTGATTATAGGAAAACAGTTTGATTTTCATAAAGTGCGCTCCTTATGCTCATGACGGATGAAGGTATCAATAAATGCAACCGGATCATGGATCTCGCATTTTTTGGCCAGATCGTAAAGACTAGTGCGCTTCAAATATGCTTTTTCGATCAAGTGTTGATCACTTAAAACCACTGAACCAGCCGTATCGGCAATGATCTTCCCATCGGTGATCACCACACAACGATTGGTATATTCGAGCATCAAATGCATGTCATGGGTGATCAATACAATGGTGATCCCACGTTGATTCAATGTGGTCAGAAATTCCATGATCTCGCTATAATGACGGTAATCCTGACCGGCAGTGGGTTCATCCAGGATCAATACAGATGGTTCAAGCACAAGGATGGAGGCGATGGTCACACGTTTTTTCTGACCATAGCTCAACGCAGCGATCGGCCAGTTGCGATATTCATATAAACCACAGATCTTCAAGGTATCGTAGACTTTCTTTTCGATGGTGGCTTTGTCATATCCTCTGGAAACCAACCCCAATGCCACTTCATCAAAGATCATGGTTTTGCAGATCATTTGATTTGGATTTTGCAACACATAACCGATCGCATTGGCACGTTCTTTGATGGTCCAATCATTGATACACTGATCTTTATAGTGGATGATTCCACTATCGATCTTTTCAAAACCAACGATACATTTGCTCAATGTACTTTTCCCAGCCCCATTTTTACCAACGATGGCCATCATCTCCCCTTGATGGATGGTCAAGTCCACATGATCCAGGATCGCATGGATACCATCGTAGGAAAATGAAAGATCGTTGATGGTCAATACCGCTTCTTTTTGTACTGGTTCGACCACACTGCGATTGGCTTGATACCATGATTTGACCAAGTGCTGTTGTCCATTCAAATCATAGTTGGCATCATCGGAAAGATCCTTGGTTTGGTTTAGATCCACATTGGCATAGCGCATCGCTGCCACATATAACGGTTCACGTATCCCGTTTTCTTCCAATAGATCGCTGCATAACAATGCATCCGGCGTCATATCCGCCAAAATCGTGCCATGGTTGATCAGTAAGATCCGATCCACATGACGATGCAACACATCCTCCAAGCGATGTTCGATGATGATCACCGTCTTGTTACGCTCTTTGGCAATGGTATCGATCAATTCGATCGCACTTTTACCGGTGGATGGATCCAAATTCGCCAATGGTTCATCAAACAATAACACCGGCGCATCCGCCACCATGGCCCCAGCCAGACAGGCACGTTGCTTTTGACCACCGGAAAGTTCAAAAGGAGAGCGTTGCAGAAAACTGTCCATATCGACGATCCCGGCCACTTCCTTGACCTTGCGATGCATTTCATCCAGTGGAACATTATCATTTTCCAATTCAAAGGCGATATCTTCCCCAACGCTTAAACCGACAAATTGACTGTCAGCATCCTGCAATACGGTACCGACGTATTGACTGCATTTGAAAATATTGAGACTGGTCAGATCATGTCCATACAGTTTGACCGATCCCCCGATCTTTCCTGGATAGGCAAAAGGGATCAACCCATTCAGACAATTGCCTAAAGTGGACTTCCCACTGCCGCTTGGACCGATGATCAGTATTTTTTCCCCTTCGTGGATGGTCAGATTCACATCATGCAGTGTCGGTCGCTTTTGCGAATCGTATTGAAACGAAAAATCTTTAAATTCGATGACAACTCGTTGATTCATTATTTTCGTACTTTCCATGTTTTTAAGTATTATCACTGTCGCACATCGATTTTGACAAGAGCGAACAGTCAAACAAAAGAAAAAAGTAGCCGACATATTTCATGTCGGCTACGATTTTAAAGGTGAATCTTGCCGAATTACTCGATATCCAGCGAACCCTTTTTCACACGGGTCTTGCTGTAAGCAAAGCAAAGCAGAACGCTCAGCACGCAAGTGGTGATCGCGTTGGATCCAAATGCCATCAATCCTTGTGCGAAGACATAGTCCCAAGGTTGCGCATACTGGATCATATCACCGGCCGGTGCGACCAATAACCAGGCGATCGCATTGCCAAGCACACTCAGCACACACAGCACCACGGCATCCTTGACGGAGAATTTTCCGCTTTCAATATCCATGAAGTAATAGCATAAACCGGAAACGATACCGACCACGGCACTACCGGCGACCCATGACCACGATGGGGTACCCCACATCAGGGAATCGGAAATGGTATGACCGATCAAGCCGATCAAACCACCAGCAATTGGACCGAAAACTACACCAAAGAATGCTTCCACACCATAGGTGATGTTGATGGTGGTGTTTGGAACCGGTGATGGAATCTTGACAAACATGGTCAAGACGATGAATAAAGCTGCACCCAGGCCAGTACCGACCAGAGTTTTTGTAGTGAACAATGGTTTCTTACTCATTTCACTTACCCCCTAACATGGGATAGTATGGTTGAACCACGCATAAATTTCAAGTGAAAAAACGGTTAAATTATGGTTGAACCATGTGAAAACGGTTACAACTCAATAATCGAACAGAGTGTCCCCTTTGCCACACTGATGGTCCATGTATTCACACACTTTGTAATTCAACGTATCCGAAAAAATCAGATCCCCACCATGGACCCCATCTTCGATCTCCAAAAAGACTGCCGGGACATTGGCTTTATAACAGACTTCTTGCAATTTCGCACTTTGGGCCACATCCACGACTGTATCCGCATCCCCGTGGATGATCATCAATGGGAACTGGTATTTTCCATTTTCGATCTCATGGTAGATATTGGACATTTCAAAGATCGGATCTTCCGGATCGAATACTTTCATATTAAACAATTTGCCTTCCATGGATTCACTGATGTCATCCCCAGGTTTATACCCTTCATCCAGCAATAATTGTTTCAAATCACACGGACCATAGTAATCGATGACGCCTTTGATGATCGACGGATCGATGCCACTAAAGCGATCACACAGGCGCCAGGCCGCCAATATGGCGGTATGGGCGCCGGAGGAATCGCCGGCAATAAAAACATTGGTCATATCAATAGGATACGGTGTTTCATTGGTCAAAAAATAATAAATGGAATCCATCACATCATTGACCTGAGTCGGATAATGGGCCAAAGAAGAGTCCCGATAACTCAATACCACCACGACCATTCCTTTGCGGGCAAATGTGGCCAATTGTGGTGTTTCAAGCCCGAGATCCTGCCAGGTCCAACCGCTTCCCTGAATGAAAAATAGCACCGGGAATTTATCCGGATAAGTTTTGTCTTTTTGGGGATAATAGTTGAATGGATAAATAACTCTGGCTCGGGTGGTATTACCATCCCCATAGGTATGGACGGTAAAGGTATCCGTTTCCACGCAATGATACATCGGATCACTCAGTTTCAATTTCATAATGGTTCGTCCTTTCGTGATATGGTTAAACCACAGATATTATACGGTATCTTTGAGTCGTTTCACCAGCGTGGTGGCACGAACTTTTCCCCTTCGTCCTGCCCCCTTGATAAAATGATCGTAATCCCCAATCAAAATCAATTGCTTTTTGGCACGGGTAACGGCCGTATAGAGCAAATTGGTGGTAAACATGGCAGACGCACATTTTGGTAAGACCAAAACCACCGTGTCGAACTCATTGCCTTGCATTTTATGGATGGTCACAGCATACGCGAGTTTGATGTGATCATACGTCAACCGATTATAGGAAACGATTCGATCATCAAACTGGGCATCGATTTGCAGACCCGCTTCTTTTTTTCCTTTGGATACGGGATGGATATCGATGATCGTACCGATATCTCCATTAAAGACATATTGATCCACATCATTTCTGGTCTGCAAAATGGTATCCCCGATATGGAAGGTGGTATAACCATACGTGACAGTAGATCCTTTGAATGGACCATAATAGGGTTGTAACAGGGTATTCAATGATTTGACTCCCCCACTACGCTCATGCATGGCACTAGCGACCATCACATTGGTATGATCGTGGATCAATGGTTCGACCACATTGGCGACATGATAGCTGATCTGGGTATCGGCACATTGGATAAAGCGCACGTTGTGATCAAACAGAGTCGAATCAATGGAATGATTCAATATGCCATACGCGAGATCAACGATCTTATTATCCTTACTTTGTCGATAGTTCCGTTCCAATTTTACGGTGGTCAAACCATCCCATTGCATCAGATCTGCCAACAAGTTCCCTGCTTCGACACTGGGTAATTGATCTGCATCACCGATCACGATGATTTTTTTGATATTTTCACCAGCTTTGCATAATTGTGAAAACAACAACGCATCCACCATGGAACCTTCATCGATGATCACGATATCCGCATTCAATGGGGAATCGGGATTGCGATTGAATCCATGGTCGTTGCCACCATAACCCAATAATGCATGCAATGTCGATGCATGGATGCCCAATACTTCCGATAGCCGCTTCGCGGCACGCCCCGTCGGGGCGGCGGCCACGATCGTGGCCATCGGATAATATTGGCGAAACAGTGCGACTATGGCTTTGGTGATACTGGTCTTCCCACTGCCTGGTCCTCCGGTAATGATCAATAGATCATTGACGAATGCAGACAATATGGCTTTTTTCTGACTGGGATCATAGTCGATATCTTGGATTGAACAATATTGATTTAATGTGTGTTCCACTTCATTTAAAACCACATCTTCCAAATGTGTATGGGGGAATGAATGAAGATAGGATGATATCGTACATTCTGCTAAATACTGGTCTAACGGATAAACCCGATTTTCTTCTAGGACCAGTAAGTCTTTGGTCATACCACGTTCGATCAAACGAAGCAGCGTGACTTCATCGATCCCCATTTTGCGCATTCCAAAAGCGACCAGTTGCGCATAATCCATATACACACTGCCACTTGATGCAACATAGTGGCGCAAGTGATGGACCACTTGACCCAATTGGACCACCTCATCCGCATCATCAAATTCAAGATGTTTTGCGATTTTCAATGCACTTTTGAATTCGATGTCGGCAAGATCATAATATGGCGTGAATGGATCATCTTTTAAAATCTGCTTGGTTTGATCTTTATAAGTCTGATAGATCAAATGACTTTGATCGATATCCAATCCACATTCACTCAAAAATGTGACATTGCGATGGAACCCATCATCCCGTACCATCAAGGTGGTCAAGATCGACGCCACTTGGTTTTCACTTAATCCGACTTTTTCCAAAACCGTAGGATCGTTTAAGATCATTTCGATGCAGTTCTCACCTAATGTATCGACGATTTTTTGGGCAGAGACCAACCCGATGCCGCGAAATGCGCTAGAAGCAAAATAAGCGATGATGGCATCACGGCTACTTGGTGTATAAGGCAACATGCGGGTGAATTTGAATTGCATGCCATAGCGTTGGTCCATACCATACTCACCCGTGAAGGTATACATCCCTTCAACTTCGGGTTTGAACCCATACCCAACAAACGTGTTCATGGTGCTTTCGTTATCGAGGATAACCGAAAGCACCATGAAATGGTTAGATGCATTGAAATAGCGGATCCTTGCCACAGTTGCCGTCAATTCAAGTGGCATAGATGGTTGGCGATCCTTTCATCCAGGGAGAGTTCTTCGTTATAAATGGTATCGATGGTCCCACCACCCAACACTAGATCCTGATCATAAAATACTGCTTGCTGACCCGGCGTGACCGCTTTGATCCCTTGAGGATATGTTACCGTGACATGCGAATCATCCACTTTGGTAATGGTCACATCATTGTCTTGTTGGCGATATCTAAACTTCGCCTGACAATGAATGGTCGTACCATTAGGGATATCCACGAACCAATTGACATCCGATACATCGCAACGCGTTGAAACCAACCATTGCTCATCCTTGCCATTGGCAACATATAAAATATTGCGAGCAACATCTTTCCCGACGACGAACCATGGTCCATAAGCCCCACCGATATCCAATCCTTTGCGTTGTCCTAAAGTATAGAAAAAAACACCTTGATGCTGTTTGAGCACCTTACCACTGGTCACATCCACGATATCCCCAGGTTTCGCTGGTAAATAATTCTGCATGAATTCTCGAAAATGCCGCTCACCGATAAAACAGATCCCCGTCGAATCTTTCTTGGTTGCGATCGTTAGATCCAGTTTCATTGCGATCTCTCGGATCTGGGGTTTGATCAGATCAGCTAATGGGAATAAAGCATGGGATAAGGCAAAACGAGAGATCTGAGAAAGAAAATAAGTTTGATCCTTATTTTGATCTTTGGCTTTGTACATCCGTGAACCATTTTCATCATGGATGACTTTGGCATAATGCCCAGTGGCCACATAATCGAATCCCTGATCCAAGGCATACTTTAAAAAGTGATCGAATTTGATGTATTTGTTACATAAAATATCGGGATTGGGGGTCCTTCCCTTCGCACTTTCATCAATAAAGTAGGTGAATACTTCATCCCAGTATTCTTTGATGTAATCTACCCGTTGCAAGGGTAGACCCAGTTTGGCAGCAACGGCTTTGGCATCATTGAAATCTGCTTCCTGCGGACAGATTTCATCGAATGCCGAATCGTTGCCTTTGACATCATTATTGACCAATGCATCCCAATTGCGCATGAAAGCACAGGTGACATCATGTCCCTGTGCTTTTAAAAGATAGGCAGCAACGGCACTATCCACCCCACCGGAAAGTCCGACCAGTATCTTCATGCGTTGCCGCCTTCTTTGGCATGGCAAGTGGCATAACGATCGCAATCGGTGGGATTACAGACAGATTGGGCCATGGTGCGCAATTGTTTGGGAACGAATGCATCGATTTCTTCTTCATCATAACCGATCTGCATGTTGTCTTCATTGATGATGATCGGCCGTTTGAGTACAGATGGATTTTTTTGGATGAAATCGACCAATTCATTGGTATTCATATGATCCAGATCGATTTTACCCTGTTGGAAGAGTTTGCTACGTTTGCTGATAATGTCATCGAACCCGTTTTCACTGCGGCTGAGCAGGTATTTGATCTCTTTGGGATCGAGAATGATCTGAAAGATGTTTTTTTCGATGTAATTGATTTGTTTCTGGTTCAACCAGGCTTTGACTTTGCGGCAGGAAGCACAGCCGGGTGAGGTATAGACAACGATCATGGTTCGTCCTTTCTAAAAGTATGGTTCAATTATAGCGCGATATGGTTGCTTTGACATATGGTCAATCCAAGGGACGCTGGATGAATCGACCAACGATCCGTTCTGTGGAATTGACTGTAATGAACGCATGGGGTTCTACGGCTTTGATGTGTTTGATCAAAGGCGTGTATTCATCCATGGTAATGGTGGTGAAGACCAGGTATTCGGTTTGTTTGGCAAAACCACCCTCTCCTTTGAATACGGTCAATGAATGGGTGGTATACGCATAGATCTCCTTGGCGACATCATCGGGATGTTGGGTGATGATGAACAGGGTGACATGTTTATACCGTTCATGCATGAAATTGACGACCTGAGTATAGACAAACTGGTAAACGATCGAATACAGTGCCCGATCCCATCCAAATATCAATCCAGCCACGATCAATACCAAACAATTGAATCCGAAAATATAAGACCATGTGGATACACCTTTTTTGATGGAAAAATACATGGCGATAAAATCGGTCCCACCGGTCGAAGCATTGATATTCAACACCAACGATGTGGCAAAACCTGATACGATGCCACCAAAGATCGTGATCAGAATGATTTCATCCGTAAGCTGGATCTTGGGTAATACCGCTGTAAATATGGATGTCAG
>CALVCY010000065.1 GCA_944326175.1 uncultured Erysipelotrichaceae bacterium | reverse complement strand
CCCTTAAATTTCAGTTTCGAACTGAAAGTGACCATGGTTTTATTGATCGGCATGCCCATCGGTTCATCCTGTGCGGTATTTGCCAATAAATACCATGGAGACGTACCCTTTGCCTCCACCGCCGTATTGATTTCAACATTAAGCTGTACGGTGACATTGGTGGCCTTGATGCCGATATTGGAACGATTGTTTGCATAAACAAAATGAAAATGCGGATTCGCTTTATCGGTGAATCCGCATTTTGATCAATGATTTTCCTTGAATCGTCGGTTATTTTCGACTAATTCTTTGAAGGTAACAGGTTGATACGCGTTGATATCCACTCCGGCATTCAAGGCGTGCTCATATGTTTTTAGAAGTGGCCAATAAATTCCATTGGTCGAATTATGGATATGGCCGTAAATCAGATAGGTATGATCATGGATGCCTTCCCAAGTCATCAATGGGTAATGACAAAGGATGATCTGATGAGAACCATCACTGATGCGCATCAATGGTGAAATGGATTGAAAATATGGGGTCGGATCAATTTTCTTGAACCAATATGTATCATGGTTGCCGATAATCAAATGTTTTCGACCGTTCAATCGATTGAGATAATACTGTGGATCTTTACAAAAAAACATCAAATCCCCCACGATGTAGACCTCATCATTGGCTTTGATACGATCATTCCAGTTTTTTAACATGGTTTCATCCATCTGTTGGACAGATTCAAATGGTCGATTGCAGTATTTGATGATATTGGCATGTCCAAAATGGGAATCTGCGGTGAAATAGATCATGGCATCACTATATCCAAAAACCGATGGTTCAACCAGGTTTTCCCACTCATCTTTTATGACTATTTTCAAAAATGGATTTGATCAATGATTGTATGGTCAAACCATTCAATATTAAAATTTATCTATGGAAAATATACTCGAAACACGTTCATATCAAATTCAAAAAGCATTCAAGATGGCCTGGCCGGCCGTCTTGGAAAGCGTCTTTATTTCACTGGCTGGCATGATCGATACCATGATGGTTTCATCATTGGGTACCGCTGCTGTCAGCAGTGTGGGTTTGACCACTCAACCCAAATTCATTGCCTTGACATTGTTTACCGCTACCAACATCGCCATCAGTGCATTGGTTGCCCGCCGTTATGGTCAAAATAATCAAAAAAGTGCCAATGAGATCTTTACGACTTCCATCATCTTTATTCTGATTTCCTGTGTGATCATCACAGCATTGACACTGATATTTGCTAACGAGATCATTCGATTCTGCGGATCCAACGCCGATACCCATGACGGAGCGGTGGTTTATTTCCAAGTCATTCAGGCGGGGATGATCTTCAATGTATTGTCGCTGGCCATCAATGCAGCCCAAAGGGGTTGTGGTAATACCAAGATCGCCATGACCACCAACATCACCAGTTCCCTGGTCAATATTTGTTTCAATTATTTGTTGATCGGCGGTAACTTTGGTTTTCCTAAATGGGGATTGTTTGGCGCGGCATTTGCCACGGTACTCGGTACCGTTGTGGCCTGCTTTATGTCATTTATGTCCATTTGCCGCAAAACCAGTTTTATTTCGATGGGCTACATGTTGCGCGAAAAGATCCGACCAACGTTGGAAAGTTTCCATGGTCTGATGCATTTATCCGCTAACTTTTTGATCGAAAACCTGGCCATGCGGGTCGGCTTTTTGGTCACCTCGATTTTGGCGGCCGGATTGGGAACGGATGCATTTGCGGCCCATCAGGTCGGCATGAATGTATTGAATCTTTCATTTGCGTTTGGCGATGGCATGCAAGTAGCAGCCGTGGCATTGATTGGTCAAAGCCTGGGTAAAAAAGAAAAGAAATTAGCCAAGTCGTATGGAACGATCTGTCAGATGATGGGATTGGTGATCAGTGTGATCATCATGATCGTCATGGTGCTTTTTGGTCGTGAGATTTTCTCGTTGTTTTTTGATGCAGCTGATGTACTCGATATGGGTGTGCTGATTTCGTGGTTTATTGCGGCGATCACATTATTTCAGATTTCACAGATCGTTTATGCCGGATGCCTTCGAGGCGCCGGGGATGCGAAATATACCTTATTTGGGTCATTGGTTTCGGTGACGATCATCCGCTCTTTAGTGACGTGGGCATTGGTCGGCGGGATCGTCAATTTAGGACTTACGGGAATCTGGCTCGGTGTATTCTCGGATCAGTTCTCCCGGTTCTGCTTCTTTACGCTTCGCTATCATAAAGGTAAATGGGTGGATATCAACATATAATATGGGCAGTTGAAATTTCGATTCCTGTTTTCAATGCTTGATATGGCTTCAAAGGATGCACGGTTTCTTTTGATCACTTAGATAAGGGGAGTATCTTAATTGTTTCTATCGCATAAAGGGGCAAATTAATTAACCAAGACTCATTTTTGAAATCTGTCATTGAAGTACGGATACATACATCTGGTGAAAACTTTTCCTGATATGTTTTTAAACTTTTAGATCGAAGGTTTACTTCTGCCTTAACTTCAACCGGGATAATGTGCTCGCCGGTGTCGATAATGAAATCTATCTCGCAAGATCCACGGTCATTGGTATAGTAATATACCCCTAGATCCTCGATGGTTTTGAGTTGTTGACATACGTACTGTTCCGTTAAAGCACCTTTAAATTCCTTAAAAATATCGTTTCCGTTAAGTAAAGTGCTCTGGTGAAGTCCGCTCATGCAACTGAGTAAACCGATATCCACTATAAATAATTTGAAAGCTTTCAGGTCTTCATAGGATTTCAAAGGAATACCGGTGCCATTGACTCGACTGATTTTGTGTACGAGCCCACAGTCATTCAACCACATGAGGGCCGTTTCGTATTCTTTGGCGCGAGATCCTTCACGGACAAGACCGTATATAAATTTTTTGTTTTCCTTCGCAAGTTGCGAAGGGATACTGTTCCATAACATGCGGATCTTGGGGACCATTGCATTGGGAGCATGTTTGGAAAAATCTTGCTCATAGGCTGCTAAGATTTGTTTTTGAATGTTGCGGACTTCATTAAAATCTTTGTCACTTACAAAACTTTGTACAGCTTCAGGCATACCGCCGACGAAGTAATATTGCTTCAAAGCATCAATGTAGGTTTGCTTGAAATTCGTAATCATTCCAAAATCTTGTTTGTCTAGCAATTCTGCAAATCGCGCCTTATCGATTGCTATCAAGAATTCTTTGAAAGACAGTGGATATAGTCTTAAAAAATCGACCTTTCCCACAGGAAACGATGTTCCTTCGTGCAAAGCGATACCGAGCAGCGATCCGGCACAGACGATGTGATATTGTGGAGCGTCTTCATAAAAATACTTTAGTGAAGTCAGTGCTCTAGGGACTTCCTGCACTTCATCAAAAATCAGCAGGGTGTTTTCCGGATCTATTTTGCGACCTACATAAAGTTCTAGACCCATAATCAGTCGATCTGTGTTCAAATCAGAGGAAAACAGATCAGCCATTCTCGAATTGGAGTCGAAATTGATATAGAAAGTATCGCTGTATGCCTGTTGACCAAATTCTTTCATCAGCCAGGTTTTGCCGACTTGTCGTGCCCCCTCGATAATAAGTGGTTTACGATGTTTGTTTTCTTTCCATTTGTATAGTTGTTCCATAGCAAGTCGATACATGAAAGCCTCCTATATGATTAGATGAAACTATTATAGTTTGATAATTACAAAAATTACATCGATCTTTTGCGATGGTATAACATTTTTATCGACGAATAAATGTTTTAATCAATTTTTCTACATGACCTGTATACCATCAAGTTGCATTGTCATATTTTTTACTGATTACGTGGCATACATTTTTCCAATTGCGTCGTTCTGTCTATCAGCACTGTAGTTGATACAGAATCTGATAGATTTTTTTATATTTTTTGATCCAATTGGAGCTCATAATATGAGCAAAGGAAATCTGTATGAATTTGAAGAATAGTTCAAATTGCAAACTTAAATCGTAGGATAAAAAATATGGAAAGTGTTTTATTTATCTGTCACGGCAACATTTGCCGTTCTCCAATGGCTCAATGTATCTTTCAATATCTGGTTGATATCCATGGATTAACTGATAAATTCATCATTGATTCGGCAGCGACCAGCACCGAGGAAATCGGCAATCCGATATATCCGTCGGCACGACGCATACTGATGGAACATCATATTCCTTTGCTGGATCATCACGCGCGACAGTTTCGAAAAGACGAATATTCAAACTGGGATCATATCTTGGTGATGGATCTCACTAATATTCGGAATATATCTCGATTATGCGAAGATAGTGACCATAAAATCCAATTACTCTATGATCGCCCTATTGATGATCCATGGTATACCGATGATTTTGAGACGGCCTATCAACAGATATATGACGGATGTGTACGATTACTGGATCGATTGGTTCAACCATACAAAAAAGGAGAAGACCATGTTGTTTGATTATCATGTCCATACTGCTTTTAGTGATGACTCATCTTATCCCATGAGTGATTGCATTTTGGATGCAATCGATCTAGGTATCGATGAAATTTGTTTTACCGACCATGTGGATTATGGGATCAAACTGGATTGGGATCAATCCAAGAAGTTCAAAAGGGTGAATGGTCAGCTTATGGCCAATGTGGATTACCCATTATATTTTCAAACCATTTCCCATTATCAACGGTTGTTCAAAGGTCAGATCACATTGAAAAAAGGACTGGAATTTGGTGTTCAGACCCATACCATTCCGTTGTACCAAGCATTATTTGATGAATATGAAAATCAATTGGATTTTGTGATCTTGTCCATCCATCAGGTGGATGATCTGGAATTCTGGACCCAGGATTATCAGAAAGGAAAATCCCAGAAAGAATACATTGAAGGCTATTATCGACAAATGTATGACGTGGTTCGATCATTTCATGATTACAGCGTATTGGGACATATGGATATGATCAATCGCTATGATTTGATCGGAAATTATCCGTTTGAACTGGTCAAACCATATATAGCGGAAATACTGAAAGTGGTCATCGCGGATGAAAAAGGCATTGAATTGAATACATCTTTTCATCGTTATGGTTTAAACGATTCCACACCCTGTAAAGCTATCTTGGAGTTGTACCGGGATTTAGGTGGGAAGATCATCACCATCGGCTCGGATGCACACTCAAAACAACACGTGGGGGCCTATATCAATGAAGGGAAGGCTTATTTGAAATCCTTAGGGTTTGAGTGGCAGTGTGCTTTTTATCAGATGAATCCGTCATACTATCCGATTGGTTGATCATCATCAAACAGGTGTTCAACGATTCTGAGCATATCGGATGCAATGGTTTCAACCATTATCTATAATGGTGCCAGTACTAGGGGAGGAACCATGAATAAAGAAAAATTCGATGTCATGGGCATGACCTGTTCCGCCTGTTCATCCAGAGTGGAAAGCAGTGTATCCAAAATGGACGGTGTCTTTAATGTTTCTGTTAATTTACTTAAAAACTCCATGACACTGGAATATGATCCAACCAAGACTAGTGTGGATGATATCATCCACACGGTTCAACATGTGGGTTATGATGCCAAAGTTGCCAATGGTCAAACCAGCGTATCCTCTGCTTCTAAAATAGATAGCCAGCAGTTGGAAAAAGATGCATATAAAGATCAATTGCATCGTTTGATTGCATCGTTTGGTTTGACCATTCCTTTATTTTATATCTCCATGGGTCACATGATGGGGTGGCCCTTACCATCCATATTCTGCGGCACTGAGAATGCATTGATCTTTGCATTTACCCAATTATTGCTAACCTTGCCGGTCATTTATATCAATCGCAATCGGTTTATTACCGGATTTAAAACATTGTTCCATGGCTCACCCAATATGGATTCCTTGATCGCATTGGGTTCCGGTGCTGCCACGGTATACGGGATCTATGCCATTTATAAGATGGCGTATGGTTTTGGCCATGGGGATATGGCATTGGTGGAGCAATTCAGCATGGATCTTTATTTTGAATCATCTGCGACGATATTAACGTTGATTTCATTGGGAAAATTCTTTGAAGCCAGAGCCAAGGGCAAGACCAGTTTGGCGATCAGTAAATTGATGGATCTGGCGCCTAAAACGGCAATTGTTTTGGAAAACGGGATCGAAGTGGTCAAACCAGTGGAAGCAGTTGGCGTGGATGATATTTGTATCGTCAAGGCCGGTGACTCCATCCCAGTAGATGGTGTGATCATTGAAGGAAGTGGTGCCATCGATGAATCCGTGATCAGTGGGGAATCCATCCCGGTGGATAAGACCATCCATGATAAAGTTACGGGTGCAACCATACTAAAGAGTGGTTATATCCATGTGAAAGCCACGCATGTCGGTGATGATACCACTTTATCCAAAATCATCGCATTGGTGGACGAGGCCACTTCCAGTAAAGCACCAATCGCAAAATTAGCCGATAAAGTCGCGGGGATCTTTGTTCCCGTGGTCATTACCATTGCCATTGTTTCCGCCATAATCTGGATGCTACTTGGATATTCATTGGAATTTGCATTATCCATTGCGATCTGCGTATTGGTGATTTCCTGCCCGTGTGCGCTTGGTCTAGCCACTCCCACCGCTATTATGGTTGGAACCGGTAAAGGGGCTGAAAACGGTATATTGGTCAAAAGTGGAGAAGCCTTAGAAATTGCGCATGATGTGAATACAGTCGTATTGGATAAAACCGGTACGGTGACCCAAGGCAATCCATCTGTGATTCGTTTTGACATCATGGATGGTCATACCATGGATGAGTTGGTCAATGTCGCTGCATCATTGGAATCCCATTCCAATCATCCATTGGCATTAGCCATCATGGATTATGTACAACAACAGGATCATCAGCTTTTATCTGTGGATCACTATGAAAATATCGAAGGTCAAGGGATCCAGGCTACCGTTGGTCAAACCACCTATTTTGCGGGCAACGCCCGCATGATGGCATCCTATGGTTTGACCAATGCATCCGTGACTTCTTTGATGGATCAATATGCCAATGATGGCATGACCCCCATCATCATTGGTTCAACCACCGATATCATTGGTTTATTTGCCATAGCTGACCCCATCAAAGCAACCAGTGCCAATGCCATTTATCAGTTAAAACAAATGGGTGTGGAAGTCATCATGCTGACCGGCGATAAT
>CALVCY010000064.1 GCA_944326175.1 uncultured Erysipelotrichaceae bacterium | reverse complement strand
CTTATCGCCACGGAAAATATTGAGGTCTCCGGCAAGAATGACATCGGGAAGCATAACGCAGGAAGCAGTTGATATTTCTTCTGGCGTTTCACCGGAAGTCGGGATCACGACATCACCTACACGGCTAAGAAACAGCTCATCTACTTGTGCTTGCGTCCGCCGTTTGACACCGGTTATAACCTCGTTGTAGGTGGTATAAAGTTCTCCATAAAGGATAAAGGGTGTACCATCCTCGGATATATCAGCTTTGGACAAAGGCGCACCTTTTACAAAATTGCCGAGTTCCCCCATCTTAGCAGTAGTCCATCTCGCGTTTTTCAGGGGACACGATTTGGGCAAAAGGAGATGGCTTACAGCACCTCTTTTATACTTCTTGAGAGCGTCCACATAACTTTGCTGCTTTTCTATCCGATTATCTAAAACTCGCATCAGGGATGCGATATGCACTTGTTCATTTTTTGAAGGCAGATAGCATTGAATCGAAAGAAAATCCTCTGGCGAGACTGCCATCCGTTCGTAAACAGTTCCTTGCTGGAATCGCAGAGCATGGTTTATGAAATCCCAACGAGTCACATTAGCTCCGATAAAATCAACATCGACTTTCTCATCAACCTCAAAAGTTACATATATAGGAGAAAATATAGCATCACCATATTTGTTGAGGCATATTACGCCAAATTTGAGATTGGCAGGGTTGTAGCATAAGTCATTATAGTGCGTTACTTTGTACTTCTTGTTTTCGGTTGACACCAAGAAGTCTCTGTCATACCGTGCAGTTTTGGCGTAGATGCCTTCTTTCGAGAGAGTTGCGTGTTCATACGATCCGTCCTTTTCAGCATATTCGTTTCTTTCATGAAGAATGCTACTAAGCGTAACTGCTTCCCACGGCTCGTCAAAGCCCGGGAAGCGCAGCTTCGGGCGCTTTTCGAGACCGTTACTTGAGGATACATTACTCATGATTTTCCTCCTCAAATTCAAAAGGAAAATCTAATCCCAGTTCATCAAAATATGGTTTTAATTCTTTGTCGATTTCCCTTATTTCACGTTGCAATTTTCTTATTTCACCCGCCACTTCATTTAAATCAATTTCTTCTTCCGGTTCAAAAGTGTCAACATATCGAGGAATATTTAAGTTGAACCCATTGCTTTCTATTTCTTCCATTGATGCAACATGAGCATATTTATCGACATCTGCTCTTTTCGTGTATGTTTCTACAATCCGATCAATATCCGAGGTTCTTAGAACATTCTGATTCTTACCAGCTTCGAAATCTTTTGAGGCATCAATGAATAAAATATTGTCGGAATTACCATTTCTTTCTTTTTTCAAAACCAATACGCAAACCGGAATACCGGTTCCGAAAAAGAGATTCGATGGTAACCCAATAACCGCATCCAAAACATTTAATTTTTGAATAAGGTATTTGCGAATCGTTTCTTCTGCTGCACCTCTGAATAAGACTCCATGAGGCAATAAAACAACAGCACGACCATCTTCATCCATGTGGTAAACCATGTGTTGTACAAACGCAAAATCAGCTTTTGATTTCGGCGCTAATTTTCCATATTCGTTAAACCTTGGGTCTTCCATAAATTTATTATCTGCGGACCACTTAGCCGAATAAGGTGGATTAGCAACTTGTACCCTAAACTTCAAACCATCAAAACAATCATTTTCGAGAGTATCACCATTGTAAATATTGAAGTTCCGATAAGGAATACCACGTAAAATCATGTTCATTCTAGCAAGGTTATATGTCGTCGACGTCAATTCTTCACCATAATAATTGCGAACATTGGCATATTTCTTTAACCTTAACAAAAGTGAACCAGACCCACATGTGGGGTCAGCTGCGTCTTTGACATCAGTTAACCCCAGACAAGCCAATCGACACAAAAGCTCAGCAGGCCCAGCCGGTGTATAGAATTCTCCAGCCTTTTTTCCTGCTGTCGCAGCAAATTGACCGATTAAATACTCATAAGCATTTCCTAACACATCAATTTCTGTGTCATCCAAATCAAAATCGATTTCATCTAAAGCACTTATAATTTTGGCCATTACAGCACTACGATCTTTTACTGTATGACCAAGTTTAGTCGAATCCAATTGCATATCAGAGAACAGCCCATCAAAATCCTCCTGAGAATCATTCCCCAATGTTGACTCCATTAAAGAATTGATTGCTCTTTGCAAATACTCGATGTCAAAAGATCTGTTCTCAACCATTTCGACTAAACGTTTGAACAAATACTGCGGTTCAATAACAAACCCCAAGTCTCGAATAGCTTCATCTATTACAGCATCACGATATTCTTCGTTTGCCCATGCCTCCGAATATGATATGCCATCATCCTTCAGCAAATGTGACATATACTTTTCGGTTTTACTGGAAAGATAATAATAGAAAATCATCCCAAGTATATAATTCTTAAATTCGTACGCTTCCATGTTTCCGCGCAAAGCGTTTGCCATTGCCCAAAGCCGATTACATAATTCCTTTTGATGCATCTGTATAGAATTTTTTTCCATGATTTCCTCCCTCATTATTCAAACCGAGATACATGTGCCAAGATAAAATCCACAATTCGGGATACTAACGATCTCTTTTTGAGTAAACCCATCGGTTCGTTAATACGATCCCTTATATTTCCTGCATCAAGTGTTCCAGAGAATTCGTATTCAGAAATTACATCTGTCAACATTCGTGGATCAATGTTCTCTTTTTCGGCGAAGTCTTTTATTTCTTTTTGTTTGATTTGATTTTCGAAATCATTATATGCCGCATCCACTTCATCTCCATTACTTAAACCAGATACCACTTGATCCAAGAAATTCATTAAAATATCTACCTTACGTAAAAGTTGTGGATTGTCTGTACGCTGTAATTCAATCTTAATATGCTCAATATCCTTTGATTTTCGATCTGATTGCTCGAAATGAATATTACGAATCAAATTCATAATATAAGCAACATTAATACGATCGCTTTCCATCAATTCAATGCAAAAATCTACATCATCAAGAACAGAGGTTAACTCTTTTTCTCTTCGATGGTATAGCAACATATATTTGCCTTTATAGTCTTCGTATTCCTGCTCCGACATATCCAAAGCATCTTTATCAAAGCTAAATTCAATAAAGGTTCTTAAGGATTGTAAATATTTAGTTAGTTCTCGAAAAATAACAACAAACTTACGTTGCTCGTTTTCATCTTGCATTGTATCCACTGATTCCGGTAATGGTGCTACTTCTCTTAATTTATAGGCATACTCGTTGAACTTTTCAACGTAATAGCCATAATCCGGGACCAGTATTCCTTCAGTGGTATTTGATCTAGAAAATAGTGTCAATGCATCGTCTGTTTGTTTCTTTAAATTTCGATAACAAATGATAATTCCAAATGGTTTTGTTTCTTTCTCAACACGATTCGTTCTCGAGTAAGCTTGTAGAAGATCATGATATTTAAGATCTTTATCTACATACAGGACTGACAATGGCTTACTATCAAAGCCTGTTAAAAACATGTTTACAACAATAAGTATGTCTAACGCCTTTGTTTTCTTTCCCTTAACACGGTCAGAAATATCTTTATGGAATGCACTAAAGGTCTCAGTAGAGAAATTAGTACTATACATCGTGTTGTAATCACTAATAATGTTTTCTAATTCATCCCGGCTATGCAGATCCTTTCCTTCAGCATCTTCATTTTGCCCATAAGAAAAAATCGCGCTGATATTCAAATCATGGTTTATACTCTTGAATATTTTATAGTATTTAACCAAAGCAGAAATGCTAGAAACCGCGAACAACGCAGTATATTGTTTGTTACGTGTTTTGGATTTATGATTTGCAATGATGTGATTTGCTATCAACGTCATTCGCTCGTCTGCCATATAAAGCTCATTGACATCTATGCCTTGAACCATAGTATTATCGGTAACATCAAAATCACCCTTAATTGTATTTATGTACTCAACATGAAATCCGAGAACATTATTGTCAAAAATAGCATCTTTTATCAAATAAGTGTGCAAACATTCTCCAAATAGCTGTTCAGTAGTCTGAAGTATCTTGCCTTCTATTTTCCCATTCTCTTTAAATCTGGGCGTTCCTGTAAAACCGAAAAACTGTGCTTTTTTAAAATGACGTACAATATCACGATGCATATCGCCAAATTGAGACCTGTGACATTCATCAATGATAAAAATAACTTTTTGTTCTGCATATTGATCCATAATCGACGCATACTGAACGCGATTGACAGCGTTTGCCATCTTCTGCATCGTTGTAACAATAAGCCGCTTGTTCTTATCACGCATCTGACGAACCAACACATCGGTCCGGTCAGTCGCATCAACCGATCCTGCTTCAAATTTATTGAATTCCTCAGTGGTCTGTGAATCCAAATCCTTTCGATCAACTAAGAAAATCACTTTTTTAATCGAGCTATTTCTCGACAGAATTTGCGCAGTTTTAAAGGAAGTTAATGTTTTACCAGCGCCAGTAGTATGCCAAATATAAGCATTTTTATTAGTAAATAACGCTTGATGAACCAAAGCTTCCACCGCGTAAACCTGATACGGTCGCATTACCATTAAAGCCTTATCGGTTTCGTTCAGAATAGTATATCTGTCTAACATACGTATTACGTGGTCTTTAGCCAGAAATGTCATAGTAAATTCTTTAAGATTTGTAATCCGAACGTTATTTGGATCTGTCCAAAAGAAAGCAAGACTATAAAGCAAATCCTTATCTGAATTAGCGAAATACTTTGTATCCAAACCATTAGAAACAACAAAAAACTGAATAAAATGATATAAACCATTATACGAATGCTTTTTATATCGCATTACTTGATTTATGGCCTCTCGAATATCTTTCCCACGTCGCTTCAATTCGATTTGTATGAGCGGTAAACCATTTATGAACAAAGTCACATCATACCGATTTGTATATTTTCCTGTTACTGTTGTTTGATGTGTAACTTGAAAAATGTTTTTATTAAAATCTTCACTAAAAAATGAAAGGTAAATTTTCGTGCCGTCATCACGTTCTAAAACGAATTTATCTCTTAGAATTTTTGCACTTTGAAAAACCGATTTGCCCTGAACAAAATTTAGCACACGTTCCCATTCTTTGTCAGATAGATATCTATCATTTATACAACTATTGTTAAACTGTTGAAATTTAATCCTAAAATTATCAAGTACTGCATCATAATCAGATAACTCGATCATTTCATAATTCTGACGAATTAGTTGCTGAATAAATTGATTTTCTAATTCTGCTTCACTTTGATAACCCATAAACCCCAACCCCAATTTAAGCTAAATATAATTTATTTTAACAAATTGATTATTAAGAATTCAAAATCAACCTAACCCTCTATTCTTCAGCTTCAATGATATGCTCAAACTTTAATTTCAATTTTTCTATCGTGATATTGAATGCTTTCATGTCAGTTTGCATCCTGTTCCACTCACTTTGTATATGTGCCCATCGATCAGTAAATCGAATAAACTCTTCATTGATTCTTTCTAGCTGATCAACAATCTCATTACTCCGTTCAAACTGACTGATCTTGCCATACAGAACTGCCATGGTTTCAACTAACATCAACAAATTCACCGGAGATGCCAGCACCACATGATATCGATTCGCTAATTCGATCACTCGATCATAATGATCCACGATATAGTCATACACACTCTGTGCAGGGATGAACATCACTGCAAAATCAGCAGTCTCATCGGGAATGATATATTTGGATGCGATGGTTTGAACATGCTTTAAGACATCCGATTCAAACTGACGGTTATACCCACTTCTTTCTTGGTCGGAACCACAATTCATCAATCGATTATAATTTTCCAACGGAAACTTGCTGTCCACACAGACCAATTTCAATGGTTCGGGTAAATACACCACAGAATCCACAATGGTATGATTGCTTAATTGAACCTGAAGATCATAGTATTTATGGTTTGAACCAAACACTTGTTCATAAACATTGGATAATATGGTTTCACCATAAATACCTCTGATCTTTTTATCATTCAATACCCGATTCAGTGATCCCACTGAATCGGATAAAGAACGCATGGTCGTTTCACTGGTTTTCAACGATGCCGCAATCTTGACCAGATCCACATACTGTTGCTGTTGCTTCTCATCCGCATTGGAAAGGATCTTATAAATGAGATCCAATTCCTTGCCCCGCGATTGATTCGCGGCAAGGAATTGATCATTCACATTCTGTGTAATCCGTTCCATCAATTGTCTGTTCTGTGCAATCAATTGATCATTGTTATGTTTGATATACCCAATCCCAATGATCAATATCACAATAACTATGATCAAACCACTTCCAATCATCCATTCCATATCGATACCTCTGATATCGCCATGGTATCACAGCTGCCTATTCAGTG
>CALVCY010000063.1 GCA_944326175.1 uncultured Erysipelotrichaceae bacterium | reverse complement strand
AAATTGATTTATCAATGGCATTAGTATACCCCAAAGTCATCGGATCGAATTCATGAAACCATAGAAAAAATCAGACGAGCGGATCGTCTGATTTTTTAATAGAATCCGATGTTTAGTGGCCACTGATTGTCGCTGTGGATGCTTCTTCCATTGTGGTTTGACCAAGCTCCGTTAATTCCGTACTGTCTTCAACCACTTCATAACCGGCAGCTTCGGCTGCGTAACCACCAGCCAATCGACCACTGGTCAATGAGAAGCCTAATCCGACACCTTCGACATCTTGATAGGATCCAAAAGAGATGCCGGATACGTTGTTACCGGTCGCATATAATCCATCAATGACTTCGTATTGATCATTGAGCACTTGTAATTTTTCATTGGTATTGACACCACCTAATGCACCCAATACACCGGCATGACCTTTGGTCACGTAGTATGGCCCTTCGCTGACCGTATAAATCAAACTATCGCTACTTTTAAAGAACTCTTCATCGACTCCGGTTTCAACATAACTGTTGTAGTTGTCGATGGTTTCTTGTAAATCGGCAGGATCACATCCGATGAATTCAGCTGCTTCTTCGATCGTATCGAAGACACCGCCTTCATTGGCCGCGGCTAATGTTTCAAAATCGGCATTCCAGGTTTCGATATCGATCGGGGCATGGTAAATGGTGGGGTTACCATCTTCATCCACGATACCGAATCGATCCCAATAGTGTACCCATGTGCCAGTGTTTTCCTGACTCATATCGGTCCAACGATCGACGGTGGTTTGATCCACGATGGTATACGCCACGCCACCTTGAGCAACCACGGCATCGGTAAATTCAACGGTATCTTGCAACAGATCTTCATTCATGAAGCGTTTGCCTTGATTGTTGACCCAAAGAATCGGGGAGTTAAGTGTCAATTGATCTACGGTCACGGTAGCTCCTGCATTGACACCATGGTTCATGGTCAATAGATCACCTTTGGCGGCACCGATGTTCCACATCATTTCCACACCAGGTAACGGGGTACCAGCCATGACATTGGCATTACCATAAACCGTTTCACCTAAAACTTCTTCCATCAATTCAGCATTGGAAGCAAACGAACCGGTGGCAACGATGGTTGACGTCGCGTTAACGGTGAGGGTACCACCATCTTCCGTAGTACATTTGGCACCAATGACGGCACCATTTTCATCCACGATCAATTCGGTTGCCGTGGTGTTATAACGGATATCGACGTTATTTTCAGAAAGTGATTCACCTAAATAGGTAAATGGATCCGCATTGTTCCAACGGTGGTAGACCACATCAGTATCAAAGTGCGCGATCTGTTGAGCAGTGGGGGACAAGAACATCTTGACGCCGTGGTTGAGCAGATAGGAGACCGTATTCTTTGCTTCGGCCACGAATGTACGGATCAACTTGTTGTTGCCACGTTGGTTGTTGTGACTGGACATATGGTCATACCAATAGTCTTCATCGGTGGTTAAACCATCTTCTCCATAGCGTTGTTGTTGTTCAACAGAATTGATCGCAAACATACCTTGGGCGGCATTGCCGAAGCCGCCGAGTGTCTCGGTGGCTTCCACACCGATAACGGTGGCGCCGCTTTCAGCGGCTTTCAATGCCGCCATTGTCCCAGAAGCACCCATACCGATGACTAACACATCGGAAGTAGCGGTTTGATCTTCCCCAACCGGTTCATTGGATTCTATGGTAAAACCAGCCTGTGTCATGGCATCTTTGGTGGCATCGGATACCGCATCACGCGTCACGGTAGCGCCGGATACGACATCCAGGTCATAGGATTGTTTTTCCACGATTTGAGATGCTAATCCTTCCGCAGCATCCGCACCATAGCCCTCGCTTTGAGACGTGGTATCAACCACGGCATTGGTGATCTGACCACCTTCGACCGTAATGGTAACAAAGACTTCCCCATTACCGAAACCGGTAGCAGTGGCGGTGTATTGCCCATCGGTCACTGTGGATTCATTGGTGGATGGGGTATCCGTAGCTGTGGTAGAACCAGTGGAACTACAAGCAGTCAATGATACGACCATCAACAATGAAAGCATTGTTTTGCTTAATGATTTCATTCCCTTATCTTCCTTTCATTCAGCACTACCACTATATTCACTCGTGAAATCATAAACAATATAGGATAATGTGTCGAAAAGTGTTGAAATCTTAGCATTGTGAGAAGATATAATGGATTAAACTTATGAGGGAAGTGATTCGACCAAAGATACGATTATTGAACGATATCCATGGTACGACCATGTTTTTTACCATGATCTATGCAACGGATACCGTTGATATCACCATTGATGCGTATGGTTATACCATGGCAAAGGATGACGTCATCCTTTGCCGTGAAGGCAGTAGCTATACGCTAAAGGATGATGGCAAAGCCATCATCCTTGGTTATGATCATACTTTCTTTGACTCCTTATTCACCTCTCAATTGACCATTTCAAGAATCATCTATGAATTCATCACGTTAAAAAATCCAAATCATGAACATCTTTACTTTTCTTGTTCATCGATCCCACAAGCCATTCAATTATTTGAAATGATCATCGACGAATTCGATCAATCTGATCGATTTCACGAAAAGTTGATCAACATTTATACCGATGGTTTTCTCACCCTATTGGAACGAACTCGTCCTGAGACACTGATCGTACCCAATTCCACGATGATCTCCACCAATCGCTTTGGTATGCTATTGCAATACATCGGTGTCAATTACAGTGACTGCAGTTTGAAAGATTTGGCGGAGAAATATGGTTACAACCCGGATTATCTTTCCGTTCGTTTCAAAAAAGTGACCGGTAAGTCATTCAGTGAATTTCTCAATGAGATCCGCATCAATCAAGCTGCACAAATGTTATTAAGGGATGAACTTACTGTGGAAGAAATTGCCAATGCCGTTGGGTACAGCGATAAAGGATGGTTTATCAAACGATTCAAAAAGCAATTTAAAATGACGCCGGCGAACTACCGGCGTCAGATGGTCAAAAATGCAAACGAATCGAAGCAATGACACGCTTCATGAAATCCGCCAACGCTTGATCGCAACAGTATATATAGCATCCTTTCTGTCCACGTGTCATTAAAGTACGATAGGTATTTCGTACGATTTTCTCAGCAAGTGCTTCCCCTTCTTGTGGGTTCTCTCGGATTCTTTTCTTTAAACCGAACACACTTTTGTCACTCGAAGCTCTTTTGGTCCAATCCGTAATGACCTGCCCATTTTCGTAACGAAGATCAGGACCGATAATGACACCGACATAGTCAAATTCCAATCCTTGGCACGTATGGATACAACCGATCTCATTAATGGATTGCGGATCGATCGACCATGTCTGTGAATTCCCAAGATTCCACGACTTTTCAAAATCACCGATCACGATATCGTGGACGTCGCTATTGTTTTTTCCTTCAGAAATCCATTTCCAACAATAGCCTGCCACCACCCGCGCTTTGTTGTTGATCTTATTTTTATTCTCGATCAAATCAAACACTTCTTGTGGAGAATCCATTACTCTTAGATCATAATCCATATAACGGATATCAGGGTAATTGCACTCATATCCCAATAAATAACGGATTAGCATCAGATAATCATCCGAACCATTACACCGGAATTGATACTTCAATTCACGTTGCTCGATCTGTGCCCCCAATGAAAGGGCAACTTCTTTTAAATGATCACTGGTCCCCGCATCATCCACCGTTACCTGTTGATCATCATCGACAAAAAACACGGTACACATCGACGCCTGTATCAATTCCTTGGTTTGATCTTCGCCCAAGTTCTTATACATTCCACTTTTTTTAGTCAAGCGGTGTGCCTCATCGACCAAAATCACATCATACGTATCTTGTGCCAGTCCGACAAAACTACCGCTGGATTTGAATAGATTATCGATTTGGGCCTGACGATATTTTCCCTGACGCAACAGTTTACTGTACACATTTCGCGGAGCTGAGTTTTTACTGACATAACAGGCGTTGTAACCATCGCGAATGATCTGTCCGACCAAATTGATAGCGATCACACTCTTCCCGGTTCCCGGACCACCTTTAACGATGAATACGGTTTTTCGATCATTCCGACGATTACGGATCGCCTCGAGGATCTCTTCATATATCACTTTCTGATCATCGATCAAGAAAAATTCTTTGTTGCCGGCAAAAGTTGAGGCAACGGTATCTTGCAATGCCTTGGACGGTCGGATTCTGCCGTTATCGAGATAATACAACACTTCCTTATTGGATTTAGTGATGAAATGTTTGATAAACGTCGCAAGTTTAGCCGCATCCTGACGTACGAATACCGGTGCCTGATCAGTGTAGTAGTGATACATCGGATCCACCACATCGTTGTTGGATTCACTGATGACATAATTATGCAAATAGGCACATGGGTGCAACTCGATGCGATGGACCTGAACCGCCTCATTATAATCTTCGATCAACGACGCATACCCGAGTGCTTGGTAACTGGGATGAGTCGTCGGACGATCATGACCATTCAACATGGTGATGACCGTACCATCCATCCCATCAAGTTTGTGACAATACTGCCATTGTTTTAATTCCACGATGACCGCACTCATTTTTTGTTGTTGGTCTTGACCACAAATCAAAAAATCGATCCGTTTGGATGTATTGGGCACAGTAAATTCGATAGCAACGTCCACGTCCGGTTCAAGTTTTGCTTGTTCCAAAGCATTGGACATATACATCATGGAATTTGTCCAAGAATTCTTTTCATTAATGTTGGTATGGCGATGGCCATACTGCAACATATTCGATTCGATAATATCCGCGATCTGGTTATTTAAAACTGCATTACGAAAATCAGATACCGTACTGTGATAAATGATCATACCCCTGTAACCCCTTGATACAACCATTATAACGGGGATGATCTATATCATAGTTAAAATCAATACAAAGCATGACAAAAGCCTGTCGCGATTTCGCAACAGGCTTTTATTGTCTATCAACAATCTTTAATTATTTCTTGATGTTGTAGAAGCAATCAGCACCCTGATATTCAGCCACAGGGCCCAATTCTTCTTCGATTCTCATCAACTGGTTGTACTTGGCGATACGATCGGTACGGCTCATGGAACCGGTCTTGATCTGACCAGCGTTGAAACCAACAGCGATATCTGCAATGGTCGTATCTTCCGTTTCACCGGAACGGTGAGAAACGACACAGGTATAACCGGCTTTCTTCGCCATTTCCATAGCGTCGAATGTTTCGGTCAAAGAACCAACCTGGTTGACTTTGATCAAAATGGCATTGGCGATACCGGCTTCGATACCTTTCTTCAAGATCTTCGGATTGGTAACGAACAGGTCATCACCGACCAACTGGATCTTTTTGCCTAAACGATCGGTCAGCTTTTTCCAGCCATCCCAGTCGTTTTCGCCTAAACCGTCTTCGATGGAGACAATCGGATATTTTTCGATCCAAGCTTCATACATGTCGATCATTTCATCGCTGGTCTTGGAACCACCGTTGGATTTGACCAGATCATACATCTTGGTTTCAGGATTGTAGAATTCACTGGAAGCAACGTCCATGGCAATGGCAATGTCCTTACCTGGTTCGAATCCAGCTTTCTTGATGGCTTCAACCAGCAATTCCAGTGGTTCTTCATTACCTTCACGGCAGGAAGGAGCGAAACCACCTTCATCACCGACGTTGGTGTTGTAGCCTTTTTCTTTCAACACGGTCTTCAAGGTGTGGAACGTATCGGCACCCATCTGAACCGCTTCACGAATGCTCTTGGCACCGACCGGCATGATCATGAATTCCTGGAAGTCAACAGTGGAGTCAGCATGGCTACCACCATTGATGACGTTCATCATCGGGACCGGTAAAACTTTACCATTGAAACCGCCCAGGTATTTGTACAGCGGCATGCCATAGTAATCAGCGGCTGCACGAGCACAAGCCATGGAAACGGACAGGATGGCATTGGCACCTAAATTTGATTTGAAATCGGTACCATCTAATTTCAGCATGACATCATCGATGGCATTCTGATCACGGACATCCATACCCAAAATTGCATCGGCGATCTTGGTGTTGACGTTGTCAACGGCTTTCAAAACGCCTTTGCCGCCGAAACGGGATTTGTCACCGTCTCTTAATTCCAATGCTTCACGTTCACCGGTGGAAGCACCAGAAGGGACGATGGCGCGACCAAATGCGCCGGACTCAGTGGTAACTTCACATTCAATGGTGGGGTTACCACGGGAATCGATGACCTCACGTGCGTAGACATCAATAATATTTGGCATATCTAAATTTCCTCCATCTATATGCTGTCTAGATTATATAACAGAAATTGGACAAGTGGATTGACGGATATCAAAGATAGAAAGCAGATTGATGGATTTGAGATGGTAGGACCATGTGGATCATGGTTGAACTTGCTCAAAGGCGGTATATAACGCATTGATGCGTAATCCCTTATCTTCTTTGACACTCCCCATGACTTTGCACCGGGATTGTCGTTTCCATAACCTTCCATCAGATTTACAACACCCCATATTCCAAGTCCTGCTCCAAGAGCTATAACAAGTGTCTGCAGCAAATCTACTGCTGAAGAAAAAAACGCCATTT
>CALVCY010000062.1 GCA_944326175.1 uncultured Erysipelotrichaceae bacterium | reverse complement strand
CTGCAAACTCAGCAAAGTCCATCAGGAAGATATTTATGAGATCTACACCAATGCCCATCATTTCGGCGGGGCACAAGCCTCCGCGCTTTTGGCCGTCAGCAGCAAGGCACGAAAGATCAATGCCTATATGAATGCCAAAGCGAAAGAATTGGAAGTGATGATCCTGAACAAGGAAGATCTGGTGGAATTGGATCACATCTTCACTCATGTGATCAATGCGAAATGATCAATCGGTGTCAATGGGTTTTAACCACCGTTTGATCAAAAGAAGATTGATCAGCCAACCGATGGTATAACCACTCCAATCCAATAAAACATCAAAAAAGGATGCATTGCGTCCATCCGTAAAAGATTGGATCCATTCATCACATGGTGCGACCAATAAAAACAAGATCATACAGAATCGCATGGTTTGACCAGCGATTCTGTTTTTATAACAGCCATAATAGACACATAACGCCAATAAGAAATATTCACTGAAATGAGCGATCTTGCGTAACAGTTTATCGGAACCACTGAGGATCACCATCTCCATATCCTGTCCTGTTAAAAGATATTGGATAAAGGAAGAGATCATTTCACTGATCGAACCATTGAGCATCGAATTGCCCCAGATGAATATCAATACAATGATGGTGGGGATCCAGTATCTGATTTTCATGCCACTCAGTGTATCACAGAATAGATATGGTTAAACCAAAAGCGATCTATCACCATCTGCCATAGTTTGACCATCCGATGATAGAATAGATGCATGTCACGTAATTGGATTCGAGATCTTTTGATCTTATGTATCGGCAACTTGCTCGTTGCCATTGCTGCAACTTACTTCGTCATTCCCTTTGATATCCTCACCGGTGGTGTAGCGGGTCTAGCCATCGCCCTTAAACCCTTTTTACCGATCAGTGAGACCATGATCAACAATGGTTTGGTCATCCTTTTATTTATCCTAGGCTATTTTATCTTAGGCAAATCCTTTGCCGCCAAGACATTGATCTCCTCCATTCTCTACCCCTTATTTGTGACCATCTTATCTCAGTTTCCCATCCAATTGGACATCCCACCGTTATTAGCCAGCATCTATGTCGGCTTATTGATGGGCGTTGGTGTCGGTATGGTCATTCGTATCGGTGCTTCTACCGGTGGGATGGATATCCCACCGTTGATCATGAATCAGTTGACTGGGATCGAAACCAGTAAATTCATCTTATTATTCGATGGTGCTACCGTTGCCTTAGGATTATTGAATTATCCCATGGAAAGCATGTTGACTGGTTTGATCAGTATCTTTTTATCCGCATTCATGGTCGAACGCATCGAAACCTCATTGGGCAGCAGCCACAGCATGATGGTTCAGATCATTTCTGAACAATGGCAGTCGATCTCTTCCACCATCCAGGATCGCCTGGAACGTGGTGTGACCATCGTACCGGCGTATGGCGGATACAAAGGGGATCCCAAACAAATGATCTTAGTGGTCATCGATCGACGGGAATACAGTGATTTGTTGGAAATCATCGATCATTTCGACAAACATTCGTTTGTGATTGCCACCGATGCCAATCAGGTCTATGGTGAAGGATTCAAGCTATCTTTAACAGATAAAGGTAAATTATAAATTGCTCAGTTCAATTCACACATCACATACGCAAAAATCCAGCATCATTCATCGAAAATGATGCTGGATTTCTTCTGGCAAGTACTTAGCTAATTCTTCGACCAATTCATATACCTTGGTCCCCGGAGCAATGTCTGCTGGTGATTTCCCACTTGCCTCATCGATAATGCGCTTTGCAAATCGAATTGCTTTTTTGGGCGAGCCCTTGTTCATTAATATATCGAAAATATCCTCACGGTTCTTTTCGTATTTACCTAAACCAAATGCAGCAAATCGATTGTTCAAAAAATCGATATATTGACTTCTATGATTGTTGGAAATGTAAAACTGAAAATGAAGTATAAACCATATTTCAATGCACTCGTTGCTCCATGCCGCATAATATTTCACATTTTCATTTTTGCGATTTAACAGATTGACGCGATCGATGACACCATTAAAGTCACGTGAAGGGAAACTGTCCTTATCATAAACGCACCACACTTGACCCGAAACGATCTGATTGTCTTTTATATATTGCTCCGCCTTTTCGATCACGCGCATCGTTTCCGCTTGGCATGGCTCTATTCGTACAAGTACCATGTCTTTATAGATTGGATTACTTTCAATATATCTTTTGAAACCATCAAAATAGAGCGGTTCCGTTTTTTGACCTTCACAAAAAATGTAATAGCGAAATGCTTTCTGCTCGAGATATTCTATACGACGATTCCTTTTCCAAATTTCAGTTCTCGGTTTTTTGACCATTGATTTTCTCCCAATCGATGATTCGTTTTAAGTATGGATCAGCTCCATATTTACCTTCCAAATATTGTTTGTCGTATCGAGCATCTTTACGAATGGTTTGACCATTCTTATTTTTGAATTCAACCAACGAATATAATTTCGAGTTTTCCTGTCTTCCTTTCGCAACGAACCATATTTCATCTCTACGAAACACATCACTATTCATTGTCGACATGTCATGCGAGGTAAAAATCAACTGCGCGCCGTGTTGATTTACCTTCAAATTCGTAAATAACTCGATAATATAACGCAATAGTGTCGGATGGATTTTAGCATCTAATTCATCTATGACTAGCACTCTGCCCTCAATTAACCCGCGTGCAATATAGGGCAATAAAGAGAAAAGTTTCCGAGTACCACTCGATTCCTCAACGAGACTTAACTCTGTTTCATAATTATCGACAACGTGTTTCGTATAAATCTCGATTTGGTTATGATCCATTTCTTGTACACGGAAATCTACAATATCCAAGTTCATTTCTTGAATCATTTTCAGACTTAAATCTTTAATCTGAGGCGATTCGGAAATTGCGAATCGAATTTCTTGGTATGGATTTCCGTAGTTCAGAAAGTCAATACCGTTTATAAACCACTCCAACAAATCCTTAACAATTGGATTATTCAAATACGTAATTCCCAAATAAGCAAGAAGTGGCAACGAAGTGGACAAATTCGAACTTATCTTTAAGGTGCTAAATTCATTTTTAAGAATCGTACTTTCACCATTACGTATAAATAAATTGGACTTTCGACCTGTATCATATTTCAGACGGTCAAGACGTTCATAGATGATTTGTTCATTGTGTACATGCAAACGGTATCGATATTCGGCATTATTTGATGTGATAAACAGTTCAAACTCAGTTGGTTCATCAACGGATAATGGATCTAATTTAAACGGAACAATAGAACTATGTTTTAAAGAATTTCCAATAAAGCTATCTGTAGTCGCCTTAATCGGAACGACAATTTTGTAAACCAAGCAACGTAGTGCTTCCAAAAGATTACTTTTCCCGCCGCCATTTGGTCCATAAATAACAGATATAGGTAATAATTTTTCGCAATCAATACCTTCAATCAGATGATCCACGTGTTCTGAAATTGAAGTCGCTTCCAAATCAAACGTCATTTCGTCTTTTACACTCTTGAAATTTTTAACGCTGAATTGAGATAACATATTCACTCACTCCATTTTTATCGTCTTTCTCAACAATCAATATCACCACTATATTAGCAGAATATCTGATTTATACAGCTAAATATGAGAAAAAATCTCACAAAACATAATCTAATTGCGAAAAAATATATAAAATGTCGTTATTTCTGCTATGAAATTTGGATCGGCATTAAAGTACAAATATAAATTTGTACCATTAGAGAGATACATCAAATGGTACGGACCAAGAATTAACGAGCATTAACGCGTATTATGCTACTCTACAACAATCTGTCGATAAAAGCGTTCTAAAATTTTGGTATGCAATAGAAAGAGTCAACGTTATAGCATACATCAATGTGGAAATCGACGAACGAACGATTAAAGAAGTGACACTTATCCTTGAACAGCTTGGATTATCTCTGAATGATGCACTCTCAATATCTATTTGAACAAAATTGCAAAGGAACATCGCATTCCTTTTGAAATTTCTATCGATCCTTTCTACTCGCCCGAAAATCAAAAACGTCTACTTAAATCAATTGCGCAAATGAACGAAATAGGTGGCAAGATCGTAGATTTATAAACCAAATAATTCCCTTGCTGACAAATAAAACGGACGCATAGTCCATAACAGGATTATCCGCCCACTCTTATAGTCTCGTATTTAGATGTGAGCCTGCACCCACAACACAAAGCTTTATTCTGTGTTTGCCTTTTCAACCAATCGTTTGGCTTTTCGCTCAAATTCATGACGTGGCATCATCACCACAGCACCGCATCCATCACATTTGATCTTGATATCGGCACCCATACGGATGATATGCCATGTCTTGCTTTTGTGACAAGGATGTGGTTTTTTCATTTCCACCACATCGTTTAGATCATAATCTTGGATCATGCTTCGATTCCCTCATGTTGGCGATATGCCTGTAATGTATTGCTAAGTAGCATCGTAATGGTCATTGGACCGACACCTTTAGGAACTGGCGTAATCACCGATGCCTTTGGTTCGACCATGTCAAAATCCACGTCACCGCATAGTTTACCATCCACACGATTGACTCCGACATCGATCACGATTGCCCCGTCCTTGACATGGTTGGCACCAATATAACGGGGTTTACCGATCGCGACGATCAAAATATCAGCTGTTTTGGTAACTTCTTCTAGATCCACCGTTCTAGAATGACACATGGTCACCGTTGCGTTGGCGCGTAATAGCAGTTGGGCAATGGGATTGCCCACTAACTGACTGCGGCCTACGACAACGGCATGTTTGCCTTCGATGGTAACATCGGCTTCCTGGAGCAACGCCATGATCCCTAATGGGGTACACGGTTTGAATCCTGGCTGATTGGCAAAGAAGTGTCCCATGGAAATCGGGGTCAAACCATCGACGTCCTTACTCGGATCGATCTTAGAAAGTACCAATTGTTCATCCAGATGACTTGGCAATGGCAATTGTACCAATATGCCATCAACGGTATGATCATGGTTCAAACCATCGATCAATGTCAACAACGTATCTAAAGTGGTCGAACCATCCAAATGATACGTCTTGGATGCCATCCCAATGGCATCACACGCTTTTTCCTTGCCTTTGACATAACTCATACTGGCTGGATCATCCCCGACCAATACGACCGCCAATTTGGGTTGACGATGCGTTTGGGTATACTGCTTTACTTGTTGTGTCATATCAGATTTAAGTTTGACGGATAATTCCGATCCATAAATGATACGTGCCATATTTAGTTTTCCTTTCGTGATTCGATGATGATGGTCACTGGTCCATCATTGACCAGTGATACCTGCATATGGGTTTGAAAGATCCCGGTTTCCACATGGAAACCGGCATCTTTCAAGCCTTGGTTGAA
>CALVCY010000061.1 GCA_944326175.1 uncultured Erysipelotrichaceae bacterium | reverse complement strand
AGAACTGGAAGAAAAGATTCGCCATTACGGTAAAGTCATTGAACCGGACGTGCTGAAAGTGAATTCCTTTCTCAACCATGGTGTAGACCCGATATTGATGGACCATATCGGCAAAGAATTTGCCGATCATTTTAAAAACAACGAGATCACTGTGGTTTATACCATCGAATCCAGTGGTATCGCTCCGGCATTGATGAGTGCGCTGTATTTGGATGTACCGATGGTCATACTCAAGAAAAATATAGTCAGCACCATGAGTGATGATCTGCTTCATGCCACAGTCACCTCGTTCACAAAAGGAAATACTTACGATTTGACCATTGAAAAATCTTTGATCCATGACACAGATCGCATCCTGTTCATTGATGATTTTTTAGCCAACGGTCAAGCTGCATTCGGTGTCATCGATTTGGTTGGTCAAACCAACGCTTCACTGGTCGGTATTGGCATCGTGATCGAAAAAGCCTTCCAAAACGGACGAAAGCTGCTCAAGGAAAAAGGCTATGATGTCTATGCGCTGACATCGATCAAACGGATGGACTCAACCACCATCACCTTTATGTAAGCAACGACACAGCAAAAACCTTCATACCCTTACTTACAATTTGTATAATTTCAGAATTTTTCTCATTATTCTCGAATGAAAGCGCATACTGTAAGAATTTTAGATGGGGAGCAAGGAGCCACAGAAGTTTAAAGCTCATCTATAGTATCCCCACTCAAAAATTTAATGTGTCCAAACAAAGTGAGCGTTCCAAAAGGAACGCTCACTTTGTTTATTGAATGGTCGAACCATATTCGACCGGTACATAGATAGCCATGGATCCACCATCGACAACAAATTCACCATTACCGGCAACATCGAGTTTGACATGGGGTTTATCCGGATGCAGGATATCCATATATTCCTGATATGCATGAGAAACACCGCAATACATGATCTTATGCCCACCGGTCTCATCGGTGAACAAGACCACCACACCATGGTTGCGATCACTTCCTTCATAGCTCCAGCCAATCATCCGATCAGAATCAAAGTAATTATAACGATACCCATCCATACAATCATTGCGTAGTTTGATCATCAAATCGATCAATTCTTTGTACGAAGGTACATTGTATTGTTCGATCCCGTAATAGTCCCCATAGAATACACACGGGATCCCTTCATGGCGTAACAAGATACAGGCATAGGCCATGGGTTTGAACCAATCTCCAACCACTGATTGCAGTGCTTGACCGGCTTGCGTATCGTGATTTTCGACAAACGTCACGGCGTTGCCGGGACGTTTGGCCACCAGTGTATCGGCAAAGATATCGGCCATATCCATCAAGCCATTGGCAGTGGAGATCTGAGAAAAGCGATAATGGAGAGGAACATCGAACAAGGACATGCAATGGTCGTTTTTATACAAATAATTCAACAAATCATGCAAATTGCTTGACCAGTATTCACCCACGGTAAAGATGGTTTCACCATAGGTATGGCGTAAATCATCCAGCCATCCTTTAAAGAATGCATTGTCGATATGTTTCAATGCATCCAGTCTAAAACCATCGATATGGGTGAAATCTTTGACCCATTTACCATAGCGGTGATACTCATCGATCACACTTTGGTTGCTGAAATCCACATCGGCACCCATCAGATAATCGTAGTTGCCGTTTTCATCATCCACACCTTCATCCCATTGACGTCCTTCAAATTGGTAAATGGCGTGTTCATCTTTACGATCATCAAAATCCACTCCGTCAAAACAGGATGCATTCCATTTAAAATCCGAATATTTATTGTTACGGGCGGTGTAATCAAATTTTGTCCATGCTTCGATCATGGTCGGATCAGAGATGATCTGATCCCGATTGGATGCATTGACTTTTTCCGCTTTGACGTTTTCGGTGCCATCTGCACCCATTTTGTGGTTGAAAACCATATCTGCCAAGACATAGAACCCATTTTGATGCAGGGCATCAATGGCAGAGAGATATTCATCCTTGGAACCGTATTTGGTTTTGATGGTTCCTTTCTGGTCAAATTCACCTAAATCATACATGTCGTAGACACCATAACCGACGTCATGGATGCCACTGCAGCCTTTATAAGCCGGTGGTAGCCAGATCATGGTGAACCCGGCATCGGCCAAGGCTTTGGCGTTTTCTTTGACACGGTTCCAATGGTTGCCATCATCGGGCAAATACCATTGGAAATATTGGATCATTACATCTTTTTTTGTAATGGTCATACCAATTTTGTTCCATTACTGGTCCCGATGCGGGTCGCACCCGCATCGACCATTGCTTGCAGCGCTTCTTTGGTTTTCACCCCACCGCTGGCTTTGACTCCCATGGTCGAACCAACAGTATCATGCATCAGTTTGACTGCTTCGATGGTGGCACCACCACTTGAAAAGCCGGTACTGGTTTTGACAAAATCTGCCTTGGCATTTTGGGCACAATGACAAGCCGTTACGATCTGTTCATCACTAAGCAGACAGGTTTCCAAAATCACCTTCAGGATATGATCCCCACAGGCTTGTTTGACCATGGCGATCTCATTGGTGACATAATCGAGATTTCCGGCCTTCAATTGGCCGATGTTTAAGACCATATCGATTTCATCGGCACCGTTATCGATGGCTTGTTTCGTTTCCGCCACTTTGATCTCCGGGGTATTGGCACCCAATGGAAAGCCGATGACGGTGCAGACTTTGACATCACTGTCCTTTAATTCATTTTTGGCCACAGCAACCCAACATGGATTGATGCAAACACTCATGAAATCATGAGCTTTCGCTTCATCACAGAGGGATTGGATCTGATCGATCGTTGCATCGGGTTTGAGTAACGTGTGGTCAATCAGTTTGTTGGTTGCAATCATAATTAAGCTCCTTTATGGTTTTGATCATATGCTGACTTGGTTCAACCAAGATTATTGGTTCATCTGCCGACGAAATAGTTTGATACATTGTCGGGCAACGGTGTTGTCACCTAAGTATTTTTCACGACCGAATTGGCCGTAAATGAATACTTCATCACCTTTTCCTAGTAATAACACGGTGTCATTGGGTTGTGCCAGTTCGATGGCTTGACGAATGGCATCGATGCGTCGTTCGATCACGATGTAATTGGTGTGATGGATACCTGAAGCGATCTGTTTGGCGATGTCTAACACATTTTCATCCCGAGGATCATCTTCGGTAAGGATGATCATGTCACAGTATTTATCCGCGATCTCGCCAAAGATGGGACGTTTGATCACATCGCGTTTTCCGGCAGAGCCGAAAACGGCGATGATCCGATTTTCTTTAGGGGTGATCTTGGATGCAAAGGACATGACTTGGGTCAAACCATCGGGAGTATGGGCAAAGTCCACGATGACATGGAATGGTTGATGTTCATCGATATATTCCATTCGTCCTTCGATCTGAGGGATGGTTTTGACCAGTTGAAGAATATCATCCATGGGGATATCACTTTGATGCAATGCCACCATGACCGCTAATAGATTATAAACATTGAAACGGGCTAAAAGATTGGTTTCCACGAAGTATTCATGGTCATCATGCATGAGAATGAAGGTGGTTTTATTCCCGTATTCCTTGATATTTTTAGCTTGATAATCACTGCGGTTATTGATCCCATAAGTGACCACATGGGCTTTGGTGGAATCCACCAAACGTTTACCATATTCATCATCGATGTTGATAATGGCAGTACCGGATGGTTTGATCATCTGAAACAACAGTTTCTTAGCATTGAAATAGGACTCCATGTTGCCATGATAATCCAGATGATCATGGGTCAGATTGGTGAATATCGCAATATCGAAATCGACTCCATCCACACGATGCTGGTCTAAACCAATACTGGATACTTCCAATGCCACGGCTTTCATGTTGGCTAAAACCATATCATGCAAAATGGATTGTAGATCCACGATATCTGGTGTGGTCAATAATGGTGGTTTTTTGATATTTCCATATTCGATGGAAATGGTACCGATATAACCGGTAGCATGGTATTGACCATATAAATTCTTGATCATCGTCGTGATGGAACTTTTTCCATTGGTTCCGGTAACACCGAATACCCGTAATTTATCCGATGGATGTTCATAAAACAGATTGGCAATGTACGCCAGTGCCTGGCGGACATTGTCCACTTTGATATAAGTGATTCCACCTACTTTCGTGGATAATTCTTCACTATAAACGATGGCAATGGCACCGTTTTGAATGGCTTGATCAATGTATTTATGGCCATCATTGGCCATGCCTTTGATACAAAAAAACAAGGCATTGGGCATTTTCTTTCGGGAGTCGACCATCAAGGATGCGATTTGGATCTGTGGCGCTCCTTCGACCATTTCGGAAAGTAACATAATTTAAAACCTCACTGTACTTTTAAGGATGGTTCAACCATGGATGACGCTAGCGTCAAATTCCCCTTTTTCGGTATCAAAAAGCCATAGGTGATCGCTCTAGATATCAGTTTTTGGATATCTTTTGGTTTTGATTTCGGGAATATTTTCATTAATCGATCCATAAATTCAGCATACGGAAACGATTGGTTTGACCATTCTTCTTCCTTGATACACTGCACCAAGGATTCGACCTGTTTTCGTTTTTCATCAGCACTCGATTTACGTTTACCAAGCGTAATCGGTTTACCGGGTTCGATCAATGGTTGGTCGACCGGTCGCAAATTGGATTGGACGATCGGTTTGATCTTCGGCTTTGGGTGATCCGGCACACTGATCGCCTGACGGATCTCAATATTATGAATACCCCAAAAGCGACAAATTTCCATCAATACTGCATACCCTCGATCATTGGTATACACAAA
>CALVCY010000060.1 GCA_944326175.1 uncultured Erysipelotrichaceae bacterium | reverse complement strand
TCACTTTACCGGTTCTTCCGACCGTGCAGAAAATATCTTTGACAGTGGTTTGAACCTGTTGAGCTGGAAATTTATACGCGATGGCCCAACGTGGGACTTTGATGGTAAAACCAAGTTGCTGCTGGATGGAAAGATCATTGACTTTGATGACCACACCATCGATATCATAAGGCAATTCATCTCTCAATTCGGTCAATTCTTCGATCCGTTTCCAGATGCTTTCAAAGTTATTAGCTTTGATATTCATCGCATTGGTGGTAAAACCTAGCGAATGGATCCAATCCAATGATTCCAAATGGGTTTTGATCCCTATGGTCGAAGCTAGTGGAACATGATACCAAAATCCTTCTAAACCCCGTTTACGGACTTCATTGGCATCCTGAAGCCGTATACTGCCCGCTGCCGCATTGCGGCAGTTGGCAAACTTGGGCAAACCTTGTGCACTTCGCGCGGTATTCAAGGATGCCAAAGCGAGCTTTGGCATATAGACTTCGCCACGCACTTCCAATTCATCCATATAGTCAATGGTTTTGGGAATAGAGGCAATGGTAGAAACATTGACAGTGACATCTTCCCCGACCGTGCCGTCACCACGGGTGACGGCTTGGACGAATTCTCCATGGTCGTACCATAGTGACATGGCCAAACCATCAATTTTACACTCTACTGAAAATTCGATCGGACCATATTCATCCTTGATCTTTTCTACCCATGATCGTAATTCTTCTTTGCTAAACACATCTGCCAAAGACATCATTTTGTTTTTATGCGTGACTTTAGCAAATGTGGATTGATTCGCTGTGGTAAAACCAACCTTTTTAGTGGGGGTATCATCCAGAATATATTCTGGATGCTCTTGTTCCAATTGGATCAGTTCTGCCATCAAGGCATCGTATTCATTATCCGATAACGTCGGATTGTCGTTTTCATAATATTCTCGATTGGCCTGATTCAAGATCTTGACCAATTGTTCGATCCGCTCTTTGATTTCCATAGTCAAAAGTATAACAGGGTTTGGTTGGGCCATTGTCATAAATGAAACGAAAACAAATCAATCCCAACTTGTTTTGACAATTTGGTCAAACCCTACTCTGTTATGAAGTGACCACTTGTCAATATAAAAATATACATTGATATTTGGAATGCGGTAGGCAGGCGAGAGCCATCTACAGATTCATGAAATTGACCACTCTGTTATACGTGAATTCATTGCATTGCAACTTATCATAAGGTCAATGGTCCTTTCAAAGGCTCTGTAGTCTAATAGCGTGGATTTTCTTTCGATACCAAAATAGAGTGATCACAGATAGCCGAACCGGCAATATGATGGCTCTCGTCTACCTACTGCATTAAGACTAAAATTTATGAGTGAAGAAGTGACACAATTTAGGAAGGATTAACTACGGTCTTCACCGTAATATGATCAGTCATTATCCCCCATATAAAGCACGCAAGTTCCCTTGCTACGGCAACTACAGCAACGTTATAACGTTTATGCGATGCTAACTTATAGAATCTTCTCATAAGTCGAACAGCGCAATAATCAGCATACTCAATAATCTCCGATGCGGATCCCTTTTGTCTTGCTTTTAAAGCTTTCGATTTAGAGCCGATTTTCCCCCTTACAATGCTTTGTGTTGATTCGATTAATGCCATTCGACAATGACTATTTCCACTTTTAGTAATTGCTCCGTTCTGTATTTTTTCACCACTTGAATACTCTGAGGGTATCAATCCAATATACGATACAAAAGCATTGGCGTTTGGAAAACGATCAAAATCTCCAATCTCACTTAGAATGGTCATTGCAGTTTGAGTGCGAATACCTTTAAGTGCCACCAATTTCTGAACCTTATCTTTATACCTATCTTCATTTGCAAGAGTGGCAATCTGTTCATTCGCAGTTTGGATTTGTTCAGATAATTGATTGATAGTCGTTAAGTAACCATCAGCGGTCAAGCGTTGAAGTGGTGTTAATTCTAGACTTTTTATCCACGCTAAATGGGCTGGCGTCCATTTTGACTTGCCATAAATCAGTCCAATATGCATTAAAAATGAATTGAGCTCTTGTTTCGCTTGCTTTAGATGTCGTTTAAGATCATCACGCATACGTATATAATCACGTACTTCATCATCGTGATCGTCACCAATATATACTGATTTATATGTGCCAAATGCCAACGATTTTGCGATATTGCGGGCATCGCGGCGATCATTCTTTTTTCGACGATCTTGAGTTGGCACTGCAATAGTAGTTGGTGCCATAATAACGCAGTCATATCCATTTCGTTTTAAGCATTTGTAAACGGATTTTCCAAGGCAACCAGCCTCATAGCCGACCTTAAATCCCCATGAGGGGTTTAACTCTTTGACCATGTTCAAAAATTTGACAATGTCATTTGGATCACCGCTAACGGCATGCTCGTATGGAAAACCGTTTGAGGATGAATCGTAGATTGCAATAGAATGAGAAGTGGAATGGACGTCAAGACCTACGTACATTAAAATATTCATGTGACCTCCTTGCCAATTATGGTATGGCTTTTTTCACACAGGTATTATACCTGGCCTAATCCACGTCGCTTGGCAACGTGGGGTCACTTCATATTGTCTAATGATTCCTAAACATTGTTATGGTTGAACCATATCAATACTGGTCCAGATGTCCACCTTTCTTATAATTGCCATAATAGGCATCCGTTAAGATCTGTTTCATCTCTTCCAGCATGCACACACGTGGGTTGGCGGGTGTGCATTGATCTTCATAGGCATCATAGACCAGATCATCCAGATTATCGAACCACGTCTTTTCATCGATGCCCTGATCTTTGAAACTCTGCTTGATACCAACTTGATCGATCAAATCATACACCGCATCGGCATACAAGATCACCCCATGTTCGATATCATTGAACGGCATCCCCAGATCATTCGCCAATTCCGCATATTTCCGATCAGCAACATATTCGTTGGCCTTAGGCCAGATCCCCGGTTTAGAAGGATGGGTACCATTGTAACGGATCACATACGGTAACAAGATCGCATTGGCACGACCATGGGGCACATGGTAACGTGCACCGATCTTGTGGGCCATGGAATGGCACACACCCAAGAATCCATTGGCAAAGCACATGCCACCGATGGTAGCAGCATTGGCCATTTTTTCTCTGGCCAAACGATCATCTGCACCATGCTCATACGCTCTCGGCAAATAATTGAATACCAATTTGACAGCCTGGACACATAATCCATCCGTATAGTCATTGCTGTAAGTGGACACGAAGGCTTCCGTGGCATGGGTCAATACATCGATACCGGTATCCGCTGTGACCGATTTGGGCAGATTTTCCATGAATGCACTGTCCACAATCGCGACATTCGGTGTCAATGCATAATCGGTGATCGGATATTTTTTGTTTTCTTCCCGATCGGTAAGGACCGCAAACGGCGTGACTTCACTGCCGGTACCGGCGGTTGTCGGGATACATACCAAGCGTGCTTTTTTACCTAACTCCGGTACCTGGAAGGCACGTTTGCGGATATCCATGAACTTTTGTTTGATGTCATCGAAGGATACATCCGGCTGTTCATAGAACAACCACATCCCTTTGGCAGCATCCATGGCTGAACCACCGCCAAGTGCGATGATCACATCCGGTTGGAAACTGTTCATCAATTTGACGCCTTCACGCACGGTCTGGATCGAAGGATCCGGTTCGACATCGCAATACATCTGGATCGCGACTTTTTCCGGACGACTATTCAATACGTCATTGACTTTTTGAACGAAGCCCAAATCGACCATGTTGCGATCACATACGATAAATGCGCGATGGATATAGCGCATGTCACGCAGATAATTGACACTATTGCGTTCAAAGTAGATTTTCGGTGGAATCTTGAACCATTGCATGCTGTTGCGTCTTCTTCCTATCGTTTTGATATTGAGTAAGTTGAAAGTGGAAACGTTACCGCTGACACTGTTATGACCATAAGAACCACAACCCAATGTCAAACTGGGAATGATCTCATTATAGATGTTACCAATGCCACCGAATGTGGAGGGTTGGTTCACCAAGATACGGCAGGCTTCCAAGCGGCGTCCATAAGCTTCCATCAATTCCGTATTATAGGTATGGATGGCTGCACTATGGCCACGACCATTGAATTCCACACAAGCTTCCGCCATATCGAAGCCTTCTTTGCTATCTTTGCAACGGATCAATGCCAATGTCGGACTGAGTTTTTCACGGGTCAGTGGTTCATTGGGACCGATTTCCTTGACTTCAGCAGCCAAAACGATGGTCTTGGGATCCACTTCGAACCCTGCCTGTTTGGCGATCCAAACGGCACTTTGTCCAGCGATGGCGCTGTTCAACCGTGCATCGTTGACATTTTTGCTATAGGCTTTGACACCGAATGCATATTGTTCGA
>CALVCY010000059.1 GCA_944326175.1 uncultured Erysipelotrichaceae bacterium | reverse complement strand
TCCGCTTTATCCAATGCCAATGCAATGGATGGATCGGTGAATCGATTCGATTCATCGATCATTTGGTCGTACCCGACCAATGCTGCAAAGGGAGCAAATTGGGCAGCACGATCACTGATTTTCATATGTTTATGGGTGGTTGAACCATGGTAATCGTAATGGATCAGATCATCATTCATGCTTTATGTCCTCCAACCTGCATGTTCCTTTCTTTCATCGTGCCACCTTCTTCCAGGTTCATGCCTTTTAAAATGGCATTTTTACCGAACCGTGCTTTGATATCCAGCATCGCTTTGGCCATCGCAGTGTCTTTTTTCTGATCTAAAGCCTTTTTAAAATATAACTCACTATTGTCGAATAACGATGGTTGAACCACGGTCGATTTTGTGAGTTCACTTTTTAAATTACAGGCATTCAAAGTGAAACGACGCACCAATAACTTTGGATCAACGATGCGATCAAACAGATTTTCAAAACCTTCCCGGATTAGATTGACACTATTGGTATAAGCATCCAAATGAATGGTCCCATGTGCATGTTTGGGGATGAGCCGACCATAGGGATCTTTGGTGGTTTCACCCTGATATCCAATGGTCGGATCAGTGATATTTTCAATATCATAGCCAATGGTCAATACCAGCTGTTCACTGGTGACTCCCTTATCCAACATATCCAACGCCAATTGTTCTGCCATTTCCTTTAATACCAGTCTAGCTTTGGTATGATCATATCCACACCATAATACCTGCCCGCTGGATAAAGAAGTCGCAGAAGGGGTATAGGCTTTGATATCCTTGATGGTCACGGGCTCCTTTCCCCAGGCATGATCGATCAACAATTCGGCATTGATCCCCAATAATTCATAAAGTGTATCTTCATTGACGGGTTCATTGATACTGGCCACACTGGCTTTAGCGATATCGCCCATCGTGGTCAAACCAATACTGGCCAGGCGACGCGTAATTCCTTTGCCGATGCGCCAAAAGTCCGTTAAGGGTTGATGGTCCCATAACAATTGACGGTAGGTGATCTCATCCAATTGAGCGATGCGCACACCACGCTCATCCGCTTGGGCATGTTTGGCCACGATATCCATCGCGACTTTGGCCAGATACAGATTGGATCCAATCCCGGCCGTCGCCGTAATACCCGTGGTGGCATAAACATCGGATATCATGGTTTGAACCAAATCATACGCACTGCATTTGTAAGTGTTGAGATACGGAGTGACATCGATGAAGACTTCATCGATGGAATAGACATGGATATCTTCTGGAGCGATATATTTAAGATAAATGCCATAAATGGCATTACTCATGGTCATATATTTGCTCATCTGGGGTGTGGCCACGATGTAATCCACGGCATATTCATCACTGTGATCCAAAATAGTCGCATCATAACTGGAACCAATAAAGTGGTTGCGACCACTGGCTTTCAATCGTTGATCATTTACTTTTTTAATGGTCTGGACCACTTCAAAAAGTCGCGGTCGACTTGATACACCAAAAGTTTTTAAAGCTGGAGAAACTGCCAGACAGATGGTTTTTTCAGTACGGGAGGCATCTGCGACCACTAGATTCGTGGTCAATGGTTCCAACCCCCGTTCGATGCATTCCACAGAAGCATAGAAACTTTTCAAATCGATCGCAATGTATGTATGACCAGTGGATTCCATGGTTCAACCATAAATAAAATGACAAAAATAAGCAAATAAAAAGTCTGTGCATTCACAGACTGATTTATGTGGTGGTGGTCCGGGGCAGAATTGAACTGCCGACACAGGGATTTTCAGTCCCTTGCTCTACCAACTGAGCTACCGAACCATTGGTTGCGAGGGATGGATTTGAACCACCGACCTACGGGTTATGAGCCCGGCGAGCTACCAGACTGCTCTACCTCGCGACATCGAAACTGGCTTTGACATCCATGGTTTAACCATCGATGGGCAACTTCCGCCAGGGTCAGGAACGTTGCTCAAATAATATAGCATTGTTGCGCAATGGTTGCAACAGCGAATTTTGAAAATGTCGTTGGCGGCGATGGCAAGCGATAATGTGATACTATTTCAGTGTCTGAAAAAATCTACTAAAATTATCTGTCAATTTCTTTTAGTATAACTGGTTTTAAATCGGCTTACCTACTTAGGGCTAGAATTTCGTTAAATCCGTTATTCTTTGATGTTTCTCTTTCTTAAAAATCAACAATATCAAGAAAGTATAAATATCATCTAGAATATATTTGCTTTCTATGCCCGACGGACATAGCGAGAATAATAAGATTGTTATCATTAATTTCACATAACAATCGATAATCGCCAATTCGATAGCGCCACAATCCACTCAGATTAGCAGTTAAAGGTTTTCCATGGATTCTTGGATTTTCACATCCGTCAAGGTTTTTCCCAATCCAACTATAAATTAACTGCCGAGTATATCGATCCAACTTATTAAACTCCTTAATTGCTCTTTTCGAGTATCTAACAGTATACATAATCATAAATCAAGTAATGCTTTTGCTTGTTCGTGAGTAAATGATACTTGATCATCAAGATATTCACGATACGCTTCTTCCGCAATACTAACATCATATTCGTCTTCAATTCTTTCAAACAATGCACGTTTAAAAGCTTCACTCATAGAAATAGAATGAATTTTTGCGTAGCTTTCAGCCAAAGCTTTTTCCTCTGAAGTCAATCTAATAGAAAACGACATAATATATCCTCCTCGTGTAGTACATTGTACTTCACCTTGGGTCTATTGTAAAGATAACTAAAGCGACTTTGTCGAAAAGTTTGAACGTAACATCCGCATACTATTGAATTTTCACCATCTAATACATCTAGGAAAACAAATTAAAAGAAAGTGATGCACCGGCACTGATTTACTACACAATCAAAAATCATTGATCAAAGCAACATATCTTTCATATCATTCGGATCTGATTTTCCAAGTAAAAGAAAAGCCCTGCAAAGCAGGGCTACAATATCGATCAATGGCGGAGGAACAGGGATTCGAACCCTGGCACCGGTTGCCCGATCTAGCGGTTTTCAAGACCGCCCCCTTCAACCACTTGGGTATTCCTCCGTAAAATAAAAAAGTGGTGGACCCTGTAGGACTCGAACCTACGACCAACCGGTTATGAGCCGGTAGCTCTAACCAACTGCGCTAAGGGTCCGTCCTTATGGCCTTGGCCATTTTAAATAGAATGGTAGCGAGGGTGAGACTCGAACCCACGACCTTTCGGGTATGAACCGAATGCTCTAGCCAACTAAGCTACCTCGCCATATCCATCATTTGGTCGGGATGGCAGGATTTGAACCTGTGACCCCTAGATCCCAAATCTAGTGCTCTACCAAGCTGAGCTACATCCCGTTTTTAAAAAAATGGCGCGCCCAGTAGGAATCGAACCCGCAACCTTTTGATCCGTAGTCAAACGCTCTATCCAGTTGAGCTATGGGCGCACACGCACTATGAAGTGCCATTAGATTGTAGCAAATCCAATGACGATCCGCAAGTGATTTTTCACTTGGAGGATGTGACTCACTTTCGTGAGCACAATGAGTATACCATGGTTTGACCATCCGTCCAGTATTTTTGAATGAAAATAGTTTCAAGCAAAAATGAAACAAAATGTCATGGTCGAACCATGCAACGCTATAATTCGATTAACTAAAGCAAAGGAGAAAACCATGGAACAGAAAAAAATCGACGAATACATCAAGATGGGCCGAGACATGCTGCATTTGAGAATCGATATGGAAGACTATCAAAGCGATCAACAGCTCCACAAACCTCAGCCGCCTTTATCCAAACCCGCAACCAGTGATCGGATCATTGATCTGCCACGCAACTTTGATGATCTACACATCAATGGCAATCTGACGGATCTTTTGATCAAACGCAAAAGTAATCGCGTCTATACACAGAAAAACGTCTCACTGTTGCAGCTTTCCTACTTATTATGGGGATGTCAGGGTGTTAAAGGTATCCGTGGAAAAAGTTATGCCACATTACGCACCGTGCCAAGCGGTGGTGCGCGCCATCCGTTTGAAACGTACATGATGGTCCAATATGTCAATGGTCTTGACCAAGGCATGTATCACTATTTGCCTTTGACACACCAAATCGAATATCTTGGAGCGGTGGATGATCTGTTCAATACCATCGATGCCACACTGGTCAATCAAACCTGGGCAGCCAAAGCATCACTGGTCTTCTACTTCTCCTGTGTTCCCTACCGTAACGAATGGCGTTATGGTATCGCCACTCATGGTCCGATTTTGATCGATTTAGGTCATGTTGGCGAAAATGTATATCTTTGTGCCACCGCATTGGGATTAGGCACCTGTGGGTTGGGTGCATACGATGGAGAATTAGCCAACCAGTTATTCAAACTGGATGGATGGGATGAATTCATCGTTTATGCACAACCCGTTGGAACTATCGATATCGATAATACAGCGGATGAAGATGCATTCTACAGTTTCGTCAAAGAGCAGGGATGGTAATGGTTCAACCATAGAATGAAAACACGGATGGTTGAACCATCCGTGTTTTCATTCAAATAAAATAGTATGCTTATTGACAATGGTATGCGGTATAAGGCTGTTTGCCGACGACCACATCACCTAAAATAACGTTCAATCCCTTGTAACCACCATGAACTGCCATGCCGTTTCCGACATAAATGGCATAATGGCTTGGATAGAAGATGACATCGCCCGGAACCATACCATCCAGACCAACTTCTACCCCATCGGTGTAGCTTCCGCTCCATCCACCGGCTGCCAACGCGATATTGACCACATCGGTACACCAGTATCCGTATGATCCGACCAAACTCAATGCGGCATTGACGATCGCATTGTCACTCCAATAGCCACTCACATCCGTTGTCACGGATTGCCAGGAAGCAGGATCATAGGTATAACTGACCGGTTCCGGGATCACGGTACATCCGGTTTTGGCATCCCCTTCATATCCTTCATTGCAGACACAACCGTCAACACTAAAGGTCGCATTTTCACCACAATTGTTGTATCCATAATCGACCAATGGCTGATAATCGGTTTTATCATAGGAAAGATCCGGTGTTTCAACGATCATTTCCCCCAAATCGACCATCGTATTGCCCGTGATTTTGTTAAACGGTGTTGTGGGTAGTTCCACCGCATCAATGGAACGATCATGCATCATTAACGTTGTGCTTTCGTTGGGCTCATTATCCGTCGCATAGACGGTGGAAACAGTGAGCACCGAACCACACAGAATCACTAAAATTGATAATAAGAGCAGGTGTTTGCTTTTGTTGTTTCCACGAAATTTATTCAACTGCATGTTATCCTCCAAAAATTCAAACATTTTGTAGTGTAGCAACATTGCAAAATTCTTACAACTTTATGTGACATTTCACACACTTTTATTGAAACTATTTTCGTTGAGTTAGAAAGGAATTTTTATGATCAAACCATCCCGACTTCATGCGGCTTATCACTTGATGGAACAACATCATCTGGATACCGTGGTCTTCGGTCCAGGTGCCAATTTACAATATCTGACCAATGCCAATGACTATCATTGGCAACGCAGTTGCATGACCAATATCCGTGGTCATTCGACCAGTTACAACCAACCTGAATGTTTATTGGTCTTAGCCAAAAATGATTATCATCTGATCACGATCAAACGCATCAACGATGCGTTTGATCACATCGATGATCATCATAAAACCATTACCTATATGGATTATTTTGAAGATGTATTAGCCACGTTGGTCCATGGTAGAACCATCGGCATCGGATATCCGTGTCGTGATTTCATCCAGGATGCGCTCAATGTCAACTTTACCCATCTGACTTATGTGGATTGCGAAGATATACTCAAAGATATCCGGAAAATCAAAGATGAAGATGAAATCAACCAATTAAAAGCCATGGCTCAATTCACAGATACCGCCATGGCACATGTCATTGGTAATCTTAAGTTTGGAATGAGTCAGCATGATGCGGAATCCTTGGTCATTCAATATGGTTTAGACCATGATTGTGATGATCTTTCCTTCCCACCTACGGTTGGATTCAAAACCAAAGGTGAGGATACCGCAGCTGATCTGAACACCTACCATGATCGATCCATTTTGAAAGACAATACCTGCATTGCCATGGATATCGGTTATATGAACCATGGCTATTGTTCCGATTGGGGAAGAAGCGTCTATTTTGGTAAACCATCGGATTTACTTGATGGTGGATATCATGCGTTGATGAAAGGACAAATCGACATGGTTAACGCCATCCAACCCGGTATTACCACAGTGGATCAGTTGTATCCCATTTTAGAAAAATCCGTGATCAAAAGTGGATATGGAGATTATCTGCGTTTTCGCGATTCCCATAATCTTGGTCATCAAATCGGCATCGATTGCCATGAATTCCCGATGATCAACAAGCAATACCATGATATCTTGATGCCGGGAATGGTTTTCTGCAGTGAACCGAAGATGTGGTTTCCAAACGAAGGATATATCCGAATCGAAGATATGATTTTGATTCAAGAAGACAAGGCCGTATTCTTATCCAATTATGATCGAAATCAGTTCATTCTCTGAATGCGTTAAAAAGCACGTCGGGTTCAATCAATGAATCCGACGTGCTTCTATTTTTCAAGTGCTTTCAACAATCGTGCAAGACGTATCCCGAAATCCTGTACCAATGCAGTTGCACCATGCATGGATTCATCGAGAGAGATCGGTCCAGGAACAATGGAAAAGATCGCATCGATTCCTGCGTCATACACTTTGTTTGAATTCCTTCCGATATTCCCGCACACTGCAATGACCGGAATATTTTTGATGGATTTTACCCTTTTGGCAACACCCGTTGGAACTTTATTATAGATGGTCGAACCATCGATCTGCCCTTCTCCGGTAATCACCAGATCAGCATCATATACATGCTGATCAAAACCGATCAAATCCAATATCGTCGCGATACCAGACTGCATTTTCGCATTGCAAAATGCCATCAATCCACCACCGATGCCTCCGGCAGCACCACTTCCGGGAATATCACGGATATCGATATCCAACTGTTGTTTCACCACATTGCCAAAATGGGAAAGATTTTGATCCAGTGTTTCAACCATGGATGATGTGGCACCTTTTTGAGGACCATGAATTACCCACGACTGATTAATAAAATCAGATCGGGGTTTCCATACGACTTCTGACGAAATCTTATGTGGCTGACTCACGCAGCTCATACCCTTGTTAAAGGGTTACATATTTAAAAATCATTATTTGATCAAATGCAATGAGAACATCATCCTTAAATTTACGCATGATATTTGCGCTACCATTCAAGTCGGCATTGATAATGATGCCGTCTTTTGATTTATATAATCCACGTTTAATACGTTTTCCACTAAATTGGGCATCATTATCCGTTTCATTGTAAATAGGTATGACATCACGGTCTAAATAAGATGCTTTAGACGTATATGATTCTTCTGTTTCAATGAAACAAATGCCATTTTGTTCAGCTCTATATTTTAGATTATTGATCAACTGTGCATGTGGAATTTGTACAAACTGCTGATTATTACTTCTACCAAGATCAATGCTATCTTTCCATTGTTTGTTATTACCTACCACAATGGTGTCGATACGATTTTCTACGCACCATTGAATGAAGTGTTTTGAAACTTTAGAAATATAGTCTTTGATCTGATGGTTTCGCTTTAAGGTAACACCGGAATAACGTTTGGATGGCTTATACTTTTCGGTCGTTCCTATGGTATTTACGCTTTGCATATGAGCAATCTTCTTGTTATATAAGTGGTTTATGCTTTTTAAATAACCGCCTTTATATAAGAAATTTGGACAACCAATATTGTTGGTAATAGCCATTAAGTTATTAATGCCCATATCAATAGCACAAATACGATCATGTGTATCAGAACTTTGAGGCATTAATATTCCGTCATCAAAAATAAACGACATTATAAAAGTATTATTATTAAAAGAAACTGACACTTCTTTAAGTTTTCCATATACCTTTTTACCAAGACAAATAGTTTCTTTTGTATAAGGTAGTTTTGCTACATATCTGCCTTTCTTATTTTGCTTAATGACACATTCCTGATTGGAAAACTTAAAAGACGAAACACCACCCTTGTGTTTATATCTTGGCATTTGGGGTCTACCTTTAAATGCAGACGGATTTTCATTATAAGCTTTTACACTTTCAAAGAACGCCTTGATGTTTTGAACAACATTTTTGACTACATGTTGTGCTGTATGCGCTGGTATCTCTTTATGCTTATAATCAACATTATGATTGAATTTTAATAAGTCATCCATGAAATTGTAACTTACAACACCTGATTTTGTAATTAAACGCGCAGGTTTGTGTCGTTCTACAAGGTGAAGATTCATGATATCCACTTCATTCAAAATTGACTGTTCGTTAACGCTTAATACATCTTTGTTACGTGATGTTATTAATTGACGTTGACGAAACAAAATGGCGTTATATAAGTTATTACTTAGACGACCAATATTCATTAAATATGGATATAAAGCGTCTTTTCCGCTCACTTCGATTTGTAAAATCTTATACATCAGTTGTACTCCTTTCTAAACATAAAATTTTATACATTTATGCTATAATTATTATAACATAAATATATCAGTTGTAGGAAAAGGAGCAAATATTATGACTTATTATACAAATCGTCACAGTTGCTATTTATTACAATATCATTTGGTTCTTGTTACAAAATATCGTCATCCGGTGATTAAAGGAAAACAAGAACAGTTTTTAAAAGAATATACACAACAGTATTTTAAAGAGCAGAAATTCTCTTTACTTCAGATGGAATGTAATGAAGATCATATTCACATTTTATTTGAATGCTCTCCAAATATTAAGTTATCTGACTTTGTGAATGCATACAAATCCGCATCCTCACGTCAAATCAGAAAACGTTTTGGTGAAGAATTATCGCAACACTATTGGAAGCCATATTATTGGTCAAACTCTTATTTCATCACAACCGTAAGTGAGAACACTACCTCTGTAGTAGCCGAATATATTAAGAATCAAAAACAGCAGTAATTCATCCCGCCACTGAATTTCAGTGGGGGTGTTCTTACTGCTATTAATAAACGTGCGATGCACCATTTGGCCCACATAATGGATTGGTCACATCCGCCACAATAGAAAATGAACAGGTTTTGATGCGCCGATCCAATTGAGAAAGATCGATGGTTTGGATCGTATTCAAATTATCGCCACAGGGAAGGATGGTTGAACCATTGGCATCCATAAAGCGTACACCCATGGCAGCTGCCATCCCGCATCCGCCGTCATTGGTGGCAGAGCCACCAATGCACAGGAGGATGCGATGGCAGTTTCGATGTAAAGCATGGATGATCATCTGACCAAAACCATAACTGGTGGTGACCATCGGATTACGTTCATTGATGGATAATAACGGTAATCCAATGGATTGCGCCAGCTCGATGATGGCAGTGCCATCATCGAGCATCAGATACTGTGCGATATGCGGCCGCATCAATGGATCCATAACTTCACAACTGACCATGGTTCCACCAAGATGTTGATGGATCACTTCCATACTTCCTTCACCACCATCAGCTAATGGGATGGTTTCAACCATAACATCCATGGTCGAGACCATCCCTTTTTTCAAAGCATCACACACTTCAAAAGCAGATAAACTACCTTTGAAAGAGTCCATTGCAATCAGAATATGCGGAATCGGTTTCATCGTATCAATCCTTGTTCGTACCATCATCGAAACAGGGTTCGAGCAAAAAAGACATTGGTCGCACCCCATCATTGCAACTGACGATCGCCGTATGTTTATCCTTCATCCACGATCCATGAATGGATTCACCATCGCATGCAATGGTCATGACATATGGATACAATGCAATCCATGCACTGTTGCATAATCCATCCGGCTTTTCCATATCCACGGATATAAAAGTATCCCCGACATGAAGCGGACATGGTTCGCCCATATCCAGTTCATATTGATCCACCAAATCCTGATGAACACATTGTTTCACTGCGGTAATTTTAACTGTACGCATCATCTGATCCCCATAGCGTAAATTTTATAGATATTTTTTAAAGGAATGCTTCATTTTCACCAATAAGAACGATATTCGCATTTATTCATTGGATGTTTTTAAAAGGAAAATCATTGGTTAATGCACTTAAAATGGAATCTATTTATCACGCGAACAACAGCTCACTTGTCCAAATTTTAATCCGTACCATTCGCTCATCAGATATATGATTGTAAACTCATTATACCTTAGTTACTCCACGGGATTTTCATTTTCAATCAATTTATAATGGGTCACACATCCACTCTCCGTCTTAGCGTTATGACACATTCACAATGATCACTGAAAGGAAACATATCGACCGGTTGAATAAAAGTAATGGTATAACCATGCCGTTTTAGATAATCCGTATCTCTTTTCTGTGTGGCTGGATTGCAGGAAATATATCCGATCCGGTCAATTCGATTGCGAATGATGGCATCTAAAAATAATTTGGAGCAGCCACTGCGTGGTGGGTCCACCATAACGACATCACATTGCAATACATCCAGATACCGATCGACCGAACCTACTTTAAAAACAATATTGGTGATCCCATTGTCCCGCTTATTGGCCAATGCATCAACAATGGCATAGCGATTGAGTTCGATCCCGATGACATTTTTAACATACCGACTGGCTAATAATCCGATCGTACCAGTACCGCAATACGCATCCACCAATGTATCCGTCGGTTTTAAATCCAGATGATCCAGTGCAGTTTTATAACATACCCACGCTTGCAACGGATTGACTTGGTAAAACGATTGCGAAGAGATACGGAATTTGAGTCCACCCATGGTATCGACCACCATTCCCTTGCCATAGACGATGCGCTGTTGTTTGCCTAAAACCATGGATGTGTGCCGGTTGTTTACGTTTAAAACGATGGAAACGATCTGAGGATGGGCTTGTCGGATCGATTCAAAAAATTTGCGACTGCCTGGGATTTTAGTGGTGGAAACCACCAACGTCAGCAAAACATGATCATCCATGCTGATACGAAGCTGTAAATGGCGCAATAAACCTGTTTGCCGATCTTCATCAAACGCTGTATAGCCAAATTGATCAGCGGTTTTGACCACAGTTTCAATGATTTGATTGGCTAAGGGATGATGCAACGGACACTGATCCACATCCACGATCCGATGACTGTCGGCTTCATAGATCCCACTGGTCAAACCAGATTTGGATTGGCGAAAGGATACCGTCACTTTGTGACGGTATCCGTATGGATCATCCATCCCAATGATGGGATGGGTCGAACCATAGAGCGATGTGATATAACGTTGCTTATGGTCCAGACTATCGGGATACTG
>CALVCY010000058.1 GCA_944326175.1 uncultured Erysipelotrichaceae bacterium | reverse complement strand
TGAATCATGGAAATCGCATTATTGATCTTACAGTCGATCGTCTCCATGGCATTGATGATCATGGTCGGTGTGTTTTTGACCAAAGGGAAATGGATCCCGGCCAACATGGCGGATTATTTATCCAAGATCGTGATCTATGTGGTATTGCCATCCACGATCATCAATGCCTTTGCGATCGAATTTACTCCACAAGTGATGACCAATATGATCTATGCGTTCATCATGGCATTGATTGCTAATATTATCTTAGTGGTCGTACCATCCCTATTGGCTAAACCACTGCATTTGGATGCGATCGAAGTTGCTTCGATCGCCTATCCAAATTCTGGTGATATCTTGATCCCGATCGTGATCAGTGTGTTATCCAAAGAGATGCAAGTGTATTGTTGTGCGTATTTGGTGGTGCAATTGTGTTTTATGTTTACCCATGGCAATGCGTTGATCTCGGGGGAAAAGATCAAGAATCCGCTCGGGCTACTCAAAAATATCAATGTGATCGCGATCATCATTGGATTTTGTTTGTTCATCTTTAATATCCATTTACCAAGTATCGTTGCTTCGACCATCAATAGCTTTGCCGCTATGGTCGCACCATTGAGCATGTTGGTGATCGGGTGTGCTATTGGTAATGCCAAGATCCGTGCACATTTATCCAATACACGTATCTATTGGATCGTCTTTGCGCGACAGATCATTTCACCGCTCATCTTTTTGCTCTTGATCAAGATCAGTAATGTGGCGTATTTGATCAATGATGGTAAAGCGGTATTGATGATCGTCTTCATGGCCACATGTTCTTCCGCTGCTGCCACTATTGCCAATTTGGCCAGTGGATATGGTAAAGACGTCCAATATGCATCCATGATCAATGTCATTGGTGTCACTGCATTGATCCTCACCATGCCATTAATGGTGTATTGCTATCAATTGTGGATCTAACCACTATTTAAAATGAAGGAGTCAATATGTCTCGTTTTCCAGAAAACTTTTTATGGGGTGGCGCGATCGCAGCCAACCAATACGAAGGTGCATATAACGTCGATGGCAAAGGCTTGAGCGTGGCCGATGTGGCCCGCTTCAAGCCTGACATCGACGTCAAAGATTATGTTGCACAATTCCGTGTGACCAAGGATGATATTGCCTTGGCCAAATCCAGTGACGATGTGGTGTATTTTCCCAAACGCCATGGTGTCGACGGGTATCACCACTATAAAGAAGATATCGAATTGTTCAGCCAAATGGGTTTTAAAACATTACGACTATCCATTGCCTGGACAAGAATATTCCCCCATGGTGATGAAAGCGAGCCCAATGAAAAAGGCTTAGCCTTTTATGACGATGTATTGAAATGCTTAGTTGAGCATCACATCGAACCATTGGTAACACTGAGCCATTATGAGATGCCACTATATCTATGTGAGCACTATGAAGGATGGGCTTCCCGTGAAGTGGTCGATATGTTCGTTAAATTTGCTACCGTTTGCTTCAAACGGTTTGGTAAATATGTCAAATATTGGTTAACGTTCAATGAAATCGATTCGGTGTTCCGCCATCCCTTTACGACCGTGGGGATCATCGAAGAGAACTATCCCAATAAATTGATGGCGGAACAAGCCATTTATCAAGCATTGCATCATCAATTGGTCGCATCCAGTTTAGTGACCAAGATTGCCCGGGAAATGATCCCGGGCGTCAAGATCGGGTGCATGGTCACTAAAACGATGACTTATCCGGAAACCTGCAATCCTGAAGATGTATATTTGGCGTTGATGGATAATCGGGTCAATCATCTTTATACCGATGTGCAAGTCAATGGTGAATATCCATTATGGGTGAAGAAAGTATGGCAAGATAAAGGCTTTGATATCGTCATGGCCGAAGGGGACGAAGAGATATTGAAGTGTCATACGGTCGATTTTATTTCATTCTCCTATTATATGTCCATGGTCCAGTCCATTCATGCGATGCAGCGTGAGAAAGTGGGCGGGAATTTAAATACCGGTGTCAAAAATCCTTATTTACAAACCAGTGAATGGGGATGGCAGATCGATCCAAAAGGACTTGAGATATCATTGATCGATTTGTATGATCGGTATCATAAACCATTATGGATCGTGGAAAATGGTCTTGGATATCGCGATGTCTTGAAGGATGATGGAACCATCGATGATGATTATCGGATCGATTATTTCAGAAGTCACTTCAAAGCCATTGGTGACGCCATTGCAAATGGTGTTGAAGTCATGGGCTATACTTCGTGGGGTTGCATTGATATCGTATCGGCATCCACTTCGCAAATGAGTAAACGCTATGGGTTTATCTATGTCGATTTGGATGATTATAATCAAGGCAGCTATGAGCGAACGAAGAAAAAGTCATTTGACTGGTATCGCAAGGTCATTGAAAGTAATGGCGAAGATCTGGATTGATCGGAACCAAGGGATATTATGGTTGGACCATAATATCCCTTTTTTTATGGTTGGATGATGGGATTTTGTGAATTTCGACATAATTAACATTTTTAGCACTCTCTACTTGCAAGTGCTAAAAGTGGTGTTACAATATAAGCGTAATCAGAAAGGAAACCTTCTGATGAATGGATAAGCTCCATAGTAAAGAAAGAAAAGCTGAGGTGAAGATTTATGAAGTATGTTCCAACATTATTCGATGTACTCGACAACGCCTTCGACGACGCTTTCGCCAATGATTCCTGGTTTACCCGTCGTAACAATCTGATGAAAACCGATATCCATCAAAAAGATGGTAAGTATCTGATCGAAGTGGATCTACCAGGGTATGCTAAGGATGATATCCAACTGGATCTGAAGAATGGTTATCTTACTATTGCGGCACATCATGATACCAATGATCAAACCAAAGATGAAAAAGGCAATGTGATCCGTACTGAACGTTCGTTTGGTTCAGCCACCCGTAGTTTCTACGTCGGGGATACGGTCAAAACCAGTGATGTGACTGCTAAGTTTGAAAATGGTGTATTAACATTGACTGTACCAGATACCAGTAACCAACAGATCGAAAGCAAATCCGATCCGATCGCCATTGAATAATATGGCTTAACCATAGAAAGAAGAGGTAAAAATTATGCGTTATTATCCATCTGTATTCGATATGTTCGATGATTTCTTCAATGATTCATTCACACCGGCGTATTCCAAACGCGATGTGATGCGTACTGATATCCATGAAAAGGATGGCCAGTACTTGTTAGAGGTGGAATTACCCGGTTATACCAAGGAAGATATCAAATTGGATCTGAAAGATGGTTATTTGACCATCAATGCATCCCATGGTTCAACCAATGAAGATAAGGATGATAAAGGGAATGTGATCCGCAGTGAACGTCGCTTTGGTTCCGCCACCCGTAGTTTCTATGTGGGTGAAAACGTGAAAAGCGAAGATATCAAAGCCCGTTTCAACAATGGTATCTTGGAATTGAGTGTACCGAGTAACAAACAACCCAAAGTTGAAGAAAATACTCGAATCATGATCGAGTAATGGTTCAAACCATGACAGGGAGGAAATGATCGTAAGATCAATTCCTCACTGTTTTTATTTGGATTTCACCAAAATATGATATGGTTGAACCATGAGTGATATTCAAACATTATTTATCAAGGAAAAATTATTTTCCTGGCTCGACAATTATGACGTCTATGATGAATATGAAAACCCTGTTTATACCGTCAAAGGTCAATTAGCCTGGGGTCATAAATTCCATATTTATGATGCGATGAGTGGTCAACATGTCGCAACCATCAAACAGGAACTTTTAACGTTTCTTCCTCGGTTTACAGTATCGATACTCGATCATGAAGTAGGAACCATCACCAAAGAGTTGACCTTGTTCAAACCACGATTTGAGATCGATTTCATGAATTGGCATGTAGAAGGAGATCTACTTGGTTATAACTATACGATCTATGATGATCTTGGTTCGACCATCGCCATCATTTCCAAAGCCGTATTAAGCTGGAGTGATACCTATCGCATCGATGTGGATGATCCCAATAACATGCTGGCCAGTTTATGTCTGGTTTTAGCCATCGATGCGATCATCTGTGATCAAAGCAGATCATAAAGCCTGGTTTATCCAGGCCGTTTTTTATTTGGTCGACTCATCCACAAATACCATATTGGGGAATATGTTTTCCATGGTCGAATCATCGTAATGCTGGTCGATCCATACGGCTAAACCATTCTGTGGTGTGATCCCATCATCCCTTCTTGTCCAGCGATACACGACGATCCCTGTAAATATCGAATTGAATAGCA
>CALVCY010000057.1 GCA_944326175.1 uncultured Erysipelotrichaceae bacterium | reverse complement strand
GACCATCCTGATAGGTGTGATTGTTACGATCAACGATGCACAAACGCGATGAAGAACGATCCTCTAATGGCGTCTGGGCAATCAGTTCTTCAGGCAATTCAAAATCAAAATCACTGGTCTGCATACTGGCTAAAACCCTCTTTCATCAAATCCCATGCGGGACAATACGGTTTCTTTGAAACTTTTGAAGCGATCTTCCTTGATGGCGGTGCGAATCTGCTCCATCAAAGAAAGCAAAAAGCGCAGATTGTGAATGCTCATCAGCCGCTGGCCCAAGCCCTCATTGCACCGGAATAGATGATGCAGGTAGGCTTTGGTATAGTTTTTGCAGCAATAGCAGTCACAATTGGGGTCTAAAGGCGAAAAATCCATGCGGTATTGCTGTTTTTTAATATTGATGCGCCCCTGGGAGGTCATCAATGTGCCATGTCGTGCGATACGCGTCGGTAACACACAATCAAACATATCGACATTGCGTGCGACGCTTTCCAATAGATCGTTAACGGCGCCTACCCCCATGAGGTATCGGGGTTTATTGAAGGGAAGTTCTTCCACGGCATAGTCGATCATTTCCACAAAAGTGGTTTTGTCTTCACCCACACTGGTTCCGCCGATGGAATACCCATCGAAATCCATGGCAGCCAGTTCTCTGGCACACATGGTCCTTAGATCTTTATAATCCCCGCCTTGCACGATTCCAAACAATGCCTGATCCTTTCGTGCATGTGCAGCTTTACCGCGAGCGGCCCATCTTAAGGTGCGCTCGGTTGATTTTTTGGCATAGTGATAATCGGCCGGATAAGGGATGCATTCATCAAAACTCATGATGATATCCGCACCGATGACATTTTGGACACCGATGGAAATTTCCGGGGACATGAATAGACGGGACCCGTCAAGATGGCTTTTGAATGTGACCCCGTCCTCGTTGATCTTGCGACGCTCGGAAAGCGAGAATACTTGAAAACCACCGGAGTCAGTCAGCATGGGCTTGTGATAATTCATGAATTCATGCACTCCGCCGACAGCTTGAAGCACTTCCGTTCCTGGTCTTAACCACAGATGATATGTATTGGCCAGAATAATTTGTGCATGGATATCATCCAATTCTTCCGGTGATAAAAACTTGACCGTAGCCTGGGTGCCGACCGGCATAAAAATCGGTGTTTCGATATCCCCGTGTGGGGTATGTAAAATACCGGTACGGGCACCGGATTGGGCACAGATGTGAGTAATTTCAAACCAATTATTATTCATGCGTTCAATTATAAAGGCTAAGGTGATAACATTAAAGAATGAGATCAACAATGATCCGTATCGACAATATCGATAAAAGTATCCCGGTTTCCGATACGATTCGTTTAAAGCCGTTTACGGCATTAGTGGTCGTCTTTGCGTTGGGGATCAGTTGCTACGCATTGGATCTGCCATATTCGGAAGTTGGATTGTTTTTAAGTATCGTCTGCGTGTTTTTCTTTATCGCGTTGCCCGATCGCGTTTTACTGCAATTTACGGATCGCAGCGTTTATCTGTTTTCGCGAGAAAGTGTCGGAGAAGTGCGGATCCTTTATTATGATGAGATCCGTTCATACCGATATGACGTGGGTCGAAAAAGTGATAGTCTTACGTTTGAAATGATCGATGGTAGTAGCTATGGGATCGAAGTGTTCGGCAAGCATAAATTAAAAAAAATATTGGAAGTGAAGTTACCGTTTAAGGATGGTTCGACCAAAAAGTGACGGAGGAAGAAAACGATGGAATATCAGGAATTATTGGAAATCGAAAGAGCGAATGGTGGTAATTGCAGAGCTTGTGTGGATTGCAATGGCATGGCATGCCGGGGTGAATGCCCGGGTGTGGGTGGTTTTGGCAATGGGGACAGTTTCGTCAATAACCGTTTGGCGGTCAAAAAATATAAGATCGTCATGGATGTGATCAATGGTTCGACCACCGTCGATCCTTCCACGGATTTATTTGGTTATCATCTATCGACACCGATTCTGGTGGCACCGATCAGTGGGATCAAGTTCAACTATGATATCGACATGAGTGAACATGATTATTTTCTAGAAATGATCGAAGCATGTCGACAATTGAAGACGCTGGCATTTGGTGGGGATGGTATCCAGTTGGATTTTTTCCAATCCCCATTGGAACAGATCGATGCCCATGATGGATATGGTGTGCCCACCATGAAACCATGGGTCAACGAGGGCATCGATCTGAGGATGAAATTGATGCAAAAGAAAAAGTTTGCCGCATTGGCGATGGATGTCGATTCGGCTGGTTTACCGGCATTGGCGCATGCGGCGATTCCGGTGGAATGCAAATCTGTCGATCAGTTGAAAAAGATCAAACAAACACTGGGGAATGTCCCATTTATTTTAAAAGGGATCATGTCTGCCGGCGCAGCGTTGAAAGCAGTGGAAGCTGGCGCAGATGGGATCATCATTTCCAACCATGGTGGACGAGTCGTGGAGGATTCAGCCGGATCGATGGATGTGGTTGAAACCATCGTATCCGCGGTCAAAGGTAAACTGACCATATTGATCGATGGAGGATTTCGAAGTGGAGCGGATGTATTCAAAGCACTGGCACTTGGATGTGACGGGGTCTTGATCGGCCGGCCATTTACATTGGCTTGCGCAACCGCAAAGCGGGATGGTGTCATCACGTTGTATAATCATTATAAAGATGAGCTGGTCCATACCATGAAAATGTGTGGTTGTGGCAGTATCAAAGATATCCGAAAGGATCATGTAATAAAGGTAGGATAAAACGATGGATTTTGAAAACAGTGCTTACTTCTGGCAAAAAGTGGATACGATGATGGCGGCCTGCAACATCGATGTGGTGTGGACCAAGGGAAGTGAGCATCCGGAGGTGATGGGCGCGACTTTTCCATTGGACAGTGGATTGTTGAAACTGGATGATGCGACCGTGGCTCAGTTTTACAAAGGCAGTCATGGGAATAAAGCAGATGCGTTGATCATGGTGTGCGATATATTGGATAAACAATTTCGTACGGTGG
>CALVCY010000056.1 GCA_944326175.1 uncultured Erysipelotrichaceae bacterium | reverse complement strand
ATGCAGCGACCCACATCCAGAAAATGGATCCTGGTCCACCAATGACGATGGCGGCGGCCACCCCGGCAATGTTGCCGGTACCGATGGTGGCCGCTAAAGCCGTACATAAAGACTGGAATTGAGAAATCGCAGAACCATGGTTTTTCGTGGTTTTATCATGTTTGAAGATCGAACCGATCGTATGGTTCAACCACATTTTTAAATGGATCAATTGAAAAAACTTCAATCGGATCGATAAATACAACCCGCTGCCGATCAATGCGACTAATCCGATCTTGACCCAAATAAAATCATTGATGACCGCATTGATGCGGGCGATGGTATCAAACATAACATCCATAAGACCACAATCCCCTTACTTGAAAATATAAACATTATACCCAAATGATTCGACCATCCATATCCTGGGTTGTGAAAACTTATGAAACCTGAGCACGTAAATTGCTTTCATCGATTTATAACACTCAATCGTATGGTCAAACCATATCGATGATACGATTAAAGCAATAAAGGAGAGGAACAACCATGATTATCGGAGTACCCAAGGAAATCAAAAACAATGAAAACCGTGTATCCATCACCCCAAGCGGTGTCCATGCATTGGCTAGTGCCGGACATACCGTCTATATCGAAGATCAAGCCGGGATCGGCAGTGGTTTTACCAATGAAGAATACATTGCAGCCGGTGGTCAGATCACGGATAAAGACACTGTCTTTGCCAAAGCGGATCTGATCGTTAAAGTCAAAGAATATCTGGAAAGCGAATATCACTACTTACGCGCCGATCAGATGGTCTTTACTTATCTGCATATCGCCGCCAATGAACCCTTTGCCAAAGCGTTGATCGAATCCGGCACCACCGCTATCGCCTATGAAACCGTTACTGACGCCAAAGGTGGATTACCTTTATTGACACCCATGAGTCAGGTGGCTGGACGTATGGCCGTACAGGTTGGGGCCTGGATGCTACAAAAAGCCAATGGCGGCAGCGGTGTCCTGCTTGGCGGAGTGCCTGGCGTACGTCCGGCCAATGTCATGGTATTGGGTGGCGGTACTGTCGGATTCGAAGCGGCACGCATGGCCAATGGGTTAGGTGCCAACGTGGAATTGTTCGAACGTTCACCCCAACGGATGGCTCAGATCGATGAATTGACCAATGGTCAGATCCATACCATTTATTCCACACCATACACTATCGCAGAAGCGATCAAAGAAGCGGATCTGGTCATCGGTGCGGTATTATTGCCTGGTGCCAAGACACCGAAATTAGTCAGTGATGCTATGGTTCAAACCATGAAACCTGGCAGTGCCATCGTGGATGTCTCCATTGATCAGGGTGGATGTATCGAAACCTGTGATCATACTACCGATCATGATCATCCAACATTTAATAAATATGGTGTCAACCATTATTCCGTCGCCAATATGCCCGGTGCAGTCCCAAGAACCAGCACCATTGCCTTAAGCAATGCCACATTGCCCTATATCCTAAAATTAGCCGATCAAGGATTGGATGCTTTACGCAGTGATGAAGGCTTCATGCACGGTCTAAATACGTATAACGGTCAATATACCAATCAACCCGTAGCGGATGCATTGGGGGTATGGTACGTCGATCCCCATACCGTGTTGTAGGATGGTTTGACCATGCCATTCAAAGAGATGTCTGTGTTGAAAAAGACGTTATGGATCTTAGCGATTGCGATCATGGGATTCATGTTTATCTTTTTCAATGATCTGACCATGCCACTGTTGTTATGCTTGTGTGTAGTGGTGATCGCTTTATTGCTGATCGTATCCAAGATCCATTGAAAATATGAAAGAAAACCGGGGAATATGGATGGTTTGACCATCCATATTCCCCGGATTTTTAGTGTAAACTATTAGCTAGCTAATCAATATGCAGATGCTATGGTCTTACATCAAACCCCATGGTAAACAGATGAGCTGGGGGATATTGGTCAAAACCATCGGCTGTATCATGGAACTGTTCATTCCCTATATGCTTTCAGTGATCGTGGATGATATCATTCCCACCCAAAGCATCCGTTCCATCATTATTGCCGGTATTTTCATGGTGGTCTGTTCCATATTGGCGTATATCTTCAATGTCATCGCCAATCGCAATGCCTCTGCGGTATCCCGCAAGATCACCCGCAAGATCCGCCATGATGTGTTTGATCGAACCATTCATCTTTCCTGCAAGAAAGTCGATGATTATACCATCCCATCCTTGGAATCCCGACTGACCAATGATACCTATAATGTCCATCAGATGTTAACATTCATGCAACGCATGGGCATCAAATCCCCCATATTACTCGTTGGTGGGATCATCATGACATTGACCATGGAACCTGTTTTAACGCTGGTATTGGTCGCCATATTACCCTTTATGGTCGCACTGGTCTATTTTCGTGCTACCCATGGGATCCCTTTATTTACCAAAGTCCAAGCCAGTGTCGATCGCATGACCCAGGTCGTACGTGAAAATTGCCAAGGGATACGGGTCATCAAAGCATTGAGTAAGGAAAATGATCAACTCAAACGATTCGATGGTGTCAACCATGGTGTGGTGGATATGGAAACCAAAGCCAATCGGACCATGGCAACGATCAATCCCATCATGAACTTATGCATCAATACTTCCTTGGTTGGGGTGATATTGGTCGGTGCATATCGCGTGAATATCGGTCTTTCTCAAGTGGGTCAGATCATGGCATTCTTGTCGTATTTCACCACGATCTCCAATGCTTTGATGACCGTATCCCGCATGTTTGTCATGGGCAGCAAAGGTATTGCCAGTGCCAAGCGGATCGAAGGAATACTGAATGAATCCATTGGTTTGGACCATCAAGATCGATTGGTCCAACCCCATGATGGACATGCCATTTGTTTTGACCATGTATCCTTTTCCTATCATGGTCAATTGGATGATATCCATGATGTCTCATTTGGTTTGGACCATGGGCAAACATTGGGGATCATCGGACCCATTGGCTGTGGGAAAAGTACATTGATCAAATTATTATTACGATTCTATGATGTCGATAGTGGAACCATTTATCTGGATGGTCAACCCATTTATGCTTTGGATGAGACTCAATATCGTCAATTATTTGGAATGGTCTTCCAGCATGATTTTCTCTATGCGGCGACCATTGGCGACAATATCACCTTTGGTCGAACCAGTGATCACAATGGTTTGACCAAAGCCATCACACTGGCGCAAGCCAAGGAATTCATCGATGAATTGCCGGATGGTCTGAATACCCGTTTATCCACGCGTGGTACCAATGTCTCCGGTGGTCAACGCCAGCGGATCCTTCTATCCCGTGCTTTTTTGAATGATCCATCCTTCTTGATCCTGGATGATTCCAGTTCAGCGCTGGACTATGCCACCGATGCACGTTTAAGACATGCATTATCCAGTGAATTACCCGGTGTGACCAAGATCATCGTTGCCCAACGGGTCTCTGCTATCATGCATGCCGATTTGATTTTGGTCATGGATCAAGGAAAGGTGATCGCCCAAGGCGATCACGCCACATTGATCCAAACCTGTCCGTTATACAAAAAGATCTATGAATCGCAGATGGGAGGTGCGCTACTTGAATAAAAAGAAGTTTCGCATCCATACATTAAAGCGACTATTGGGATATATCGCCAAAACCAAGGCCTATGTGGCACTGGCAGTGGTGTTGATGATCACCAGTAATCTATTGGCCTTGATCGGACCATGGTTATCCGGTAAAGCCATTGATGCCATTGGTTTTCACTCCACAAATTTTAAAACGGTGATCACACTTGGCATATGGATGGTTTTATTTTATATCGCGAGCAGTATATTGGCATATTTACTTCAACGGGTGATGATCCATATTTCCCAATCATTATCGTACCGGCTAAGGGATGATATATTCACCCGATTGACGATGATCCCCATCCGCTATTTTGATACCCACCAGACCGGGGATGTGGTATCGCGGATCAGTTATGATGTGGATACGATCAATACCTCCCTGACCAATGATGTCTTGCAGGTGTTGACCAGTTTCATCACGATCTTTTTCTCACTCACCATGATGATCATGATCTCACCATTGTTGACTCTGGTCTTTGCCATTACCGTTCCCGTTACGGTGGTCTTTACCATTTACCGTGCGAAAAAAGTACGTCCGTTGTTTTCCAGAAGAAGTCGTAAGCTTGGGGAATTGAATGCCTATTGCGAAGAGATGCTTTCTGGTCATGATACGATCAAGGCGTACAGTCAGCAGGCATGGATATTATCCAAATTCGATGATGCCAATGAACAAGCAGTAAACAGTTACTATGAAGCCGATTATCAGGGATCTTTGGTTGGACCCAGTGTGGGAATGGTCAATAACCTTTCCTTATCTTTGATCGCTTTATTGGGAGCACTACTGTATCTGGATGGTGCGATCACCTTAGGTAGTATTTCCACGTTTATTTTGTATTCCAGAAAATTCAGTGGTCCGATCAACGAAATGGCCAATATCTTCTCGGAGATCCAATCCGCCTTGTCTGCGGCGCAACGCATCTTTGCTTTATTGGATGAACCGGAAGAAAAACCGGATCTTTCCAATGCAACCCTGGTCCATCCACCGTTTGAATCGTTATCTTTTGACCATGTCAATTTTGGTTATGAGCCAAACAAACAAATCTTGCATGATGTATCATTTGAATTGAATAAAGGGGAAACACTGGCCATCGTCGGTGCTACTGGTGCAGGTAAGACCACCATCATCAATTTAATCATGCGCTTTTATGAGATCGATGATGGGACCATTTCCCTCAATGGTCATCCCACCGTGGACTATACCCGTAAATCCTTGCGACAAATGATATCCATGGTCTTGCAGGATACCTGGATATTCGGCGGGACCGTGGCGGAAAATATCCGTTATGGCAATCCCCATGCAACCGATGCACAAGTGGTCCAAGCGGCCAAGGCCGCCCATATCCATGATTTCATCATGCATCTGCCCCATGGTTATGCCACTGTTTTACAAGATGGTGGTGCCAATATTTCCAAAGGTCAACTGCAATTGCTGACCATTGCCAGGGCCATGTTATCCACTGCTGAGTTATTGATCTTGGATGAAGCCACCAGCAATGTGGACAGCAATACGGAACAAGCGATCCAGGCAGCGATGAATACGCTGATGCAGGATAAGACCAGTATCATCATTGCGCATCGTTTATCCACCATCCAGAATGCGGATCGTATCCTGGTATTGGACCATGGTCGTATCAGGGAAAGTGGTTCACACCAATCCTTGTTGCAAGCCAAAGGATTTTATTACAAATTGTATCATTCCCAATTTGAAGGAATTTGATCACACCCATTGTTTTGAGTGGTCAAACCATATCAGTTAGGAGGAATTCTTTATGCTTCACATCGCTTCCAGTCGCCGTTGCATCACGCCTGTCGGCCCATACTTTCCATGTTATTTGTGTGGCCATGCCATGCGAACAGAAAAAGCCATTGGCATCAAAGATGATCTTTTTGTCAGTGCCCATCGACTGCTGATCGATAAGACCACTTTGATTTTTGTATCCATCGAATTGATTGGTCAAACCAAAGCATCCACGGATTTATTGAAAGATGAAATATCCCATCAATACGCTATCGATCCCGATCATATCAATATTTCATTTGTTCATACCCATTCTGCCCCGGAATATGCCATGGAAAGTCCATTTGGCCATGGTCCAAAAGCAGTAACAGGATATCCCGGATATATCCATGATGTGATCAAAGCGACCGTGGATGATTGTTTCAACACACCATTAGTGGATGTGAGCGCACGTACACGATCCATTGAAGTACAAGGGTATTATGGGTCCCGCAATGGATTGGATCTAGCCAGTGATAAAACCATGCGGATCGTGGAATTTATCCATGATGATCATCCAGTGGCGTCGTGGTTGAATATCACCTGTCATCCAACTGTCCTTGGTCCCCAAAATCTTTATGTTTCTGCAGATCTAGCTGGGTATTTATGTCGAGGGATTCAAAAAAAGACCGGTGTTTATCCATTGTTCATGCAAGGTGCAGCCGGGGATATTTCCAATCGCTTATATCGTCAAGGCAATGACTATGATGAATTGATCCGAGTGGGAGAAGGTATATTGGAACAATGGTTCAAACATGATGATTATTCATCTTTGACCATGGATCATTTGGTCAAAACCACCTATGACTTCAAGCAAACGTTTTATCCCGATATGGACCAAAAGCGTCAACGGGTCAACGATATCCAACGCAAGATCGACACTGCTCAAACATTTGACGAAAAGAAAGTCTATACCTCAGCCTTAGCGGCAGCAAAAGCCAATGTCAATGTCAGTGAGTATACCTTGGATTTACATTGTGTCATTTGGAAAATGGATGACGTCTGCATCCTTTCTATCCCGGCCGAATTATTCAATCAATTTGGTGTAACCATCAAAAAAGCCATGGCAGTACCATGTCCGATCATTTGGGGATATTCCAACTATTCGGTCGGTTATCTGGTGGATCAAGAAGAATATGGCCGCAGTTTTGAATCCGCCTGCAGTGATATCCCCAAGGGGACTACGGAGTTGATCGTGGATGGGATCATCGATACGATCGCCCATTTGTAGCAGTTGGTGATATCACCAATTCATAACTATGGCATACAATAGAATCAATGGAGGACAACACGAATGAAAATACAAACCGTCATCGATAAGATGAAAGCCTATTGCAAAGGCAGCGACAAGCAAGGCCACCCGATCGATCCGATCAAAACCCGTGATCAGATCCTATGGGGTGATACCGATCAAGAATGTACAGGGATCGTATCGACCTGTTTTGCATCCGCTGCCGTGATCGAAAAAGCCATCGAATTGGGTTGCAATCTGATCATCAGCCATGAAGCTTTATTTTGGAACCATGGGGATCATACCGATTGGCTGAAAGACAATGAGATCTTCCAAAAGAAAACTGCATTGTTGGATTCCAAGGGGATCGTCGTATGGCGCAACCATGACTACATCCATTCCGGGATCCCGATGGATGGTGGATACGTGGATGGTATCTTCTATGGCGTACTAGATAAATTGGGATGGAAAGGCACACTGTATGGGGATATGATCACTCCGATCAGCGTGGAATTCGATCAACCGATCGATGGTGCAGATCTGATCCAAACCTGCAAAAAGGCATTCAATCTCAATGGGGTACGCTATATCGGGGAATTGCATACACCCGTGAAAAAAGTGATGTTCCCTTCTCACTTGATCGGGGGCGTGGACAATCAAGTGATGGAACGTTTTGAAAAAGAAAACTTTGATTGCATGATCACTATGGAAGTCACGGATTTTACCGTCAGTGAATATGTACGGGATTCCGCTTTGTTGGGTCATCCACGTCTAGGTATCGAAGTGGGCCACTTCAATACGGAAGAACCAGGCATGGAATATATGGTCAAATATGTCAACCACGCCATCGAAGATTCGGATATGCCGGTCTATTTTGTCAAAAGTGCGGATGGATTCAACTACATCGTGGATTGAACAAATGATCAAATAGCGCTTTTAAAAACAAAACGAAGCAAAATGAAGCTTCGTTTTGTTTTAGACCACCCATCTTTTGCTGTGAAACCCTTTAAAACGCAAGTCAAACCTTACATAATAGTGCCATGGAAACACTCGTGAATAACAGTCTCACGATTTTTGTAAATAAGCGAAAAGCTGGATGGTTGGAGAAAGATCAGAATGCGTATGTTTTTAGCTACGATCCGCACTATTTAGCCGAAAGCGATCCGATCCCTGTTTCTTTGACGTTGCCGTTAACGGTTTCACCGTATCGATTTTTAACGTTTCCTTCGTTTTTTGATGGATTGCTTCCCGAAGGAGCCTTGCGGAAACAGTATTGTCGTCATTACGGTTTGGTGGACAATGATGCATTTGGTCTGCTTTCGGTTTGTGGCAAGGACTGCGTGGGCAATGTGACGATTTCAGCAGATGACACGGATGTTGATTGGTTGAACCAAGCAAGCGTGATCCCATTGGATATCAGGGATCAAAAGAGATGGACTGAATTCAATGTGCAACAGGGGATAACCGTAGCAGGATACCAACCGAAATATATCGCGATCGATCCGAGTGATCAATCAAAAATATCGATGGTTAAACCATTTGTCCAGGACTATCCCAATATGACGATTATGGAATCGGTAGTGATGGACATGGCACAAACCAGTGGGATCGAAACGGCACCCCATGGTTTGATAGACTCTGGAAATAAAGCGGCGTATGTGACGCATCGAATGGATCGCATCTGTAAAGAGGGCAAAACTACTGCTTTAGCCATGGAAGATTTTGCTCAATTATCGAAAAAAGATGCAACACATAAATATAATGGTTCCTATGAACAATGTGCGAAACTGATCATGCGGTATAGCTGTGAAGCAAATAAGGATCTATATCGGTTTTATCGGTTGATCGTTTTCTGTTTTCTTACCGGGAATTCGGACATGCATTTAAAGAATTTTTCACTATTGCAGTGTGCAGATTCGCCACATGCTTATCGATTCGCTCCGGCATATGATCTATTATCGGTGAATGTGGTCGAACCAAAAGATAGTGAAGAGTGCGCGTTAACGATCAATGGGAAGAAGCGCAACTTGCGCAGATCGGATTTTCTGAAATTGGCCAAAGTCTGTAAGCTGGATCCAACCACAGTGGAACAAATAGTGAACCGATTTGCTACTGACTATTTGAGGTGGAACGAAATCATTAACGACAGCACACTTGTATCAAGTGATCAACATGCATTGCTGGATTTGATACGTCAACGATTGAATCGTTTCGATAGATGACATTACCATAGGGTTTAGATAGTAGGTGATAGCCATGATTAAATGTTTAGTAACGGATTTAGATGGGACATTGTTTGATGGACATGGTCCTTCATTGTTTGATTTGACCCAACGCAATAGGAATGGTTTGATCAAAGCCAAGGAAAATGGTTTGACCATTGCAGTTGCCAGTGGTCGTATCATTGGATATGCCAAACGTATCGCATCAATGGTTCCCTTTCAACCACAAATGATCGCAGGGTTCAATGGTGCGATCATGCGATACAATGAACAACCGTATTTCACGTATGACATGGATCGAACCACATTCAAATCCTTACTTGAAACAGTCAAGCAACTGGATGGCGTTTCCGCCATCCAGTTGCAGACATTGGATTCGATGCGGGTATTCGAAGATGTGGATTCACCATTGGCGTCACGATATCGAAAAGAAGTGCAAAGTATCGGCATTGGTAAAGTGTGTGATGTACCGATCGCACAATGGTTTGACCAATATCCATCCTCGAAAGTTGGCAAACTTAGTGTTTACACCAATAATTTGGATGCATCCAACCATATTATCAAACAGTTACGTCCATGTTTTCCAAATCTGAATGTGACCAAAAGTTCACCGACGGTCATTGAAATCATGAATGAACGTGCCAATAAAGGCAGTTTCATTGAATTTATCAGCCAACATACCGGCTGGAGTGTCGATGAGATCGCTGCCATTGGCGATAATAGCAATGATTCTGCCATGACAAACATGGTCAAAACTAGCTTCGGTATCGCTTCAGGTGATCCGCAATTCTTAAAGACCGTAACTCATATCGTCACTGATGTGGCTGAAGCGATCGATATGATCCTAACCAATGATTATCATGGTCCAACCATACGAAAGGAATGATTGAATGAAACTGTTGATTTC
>CALVCY010000055.1 GCA_944326175.1 uncultured Erysipelotrichaceae bacterium | reverse complement strand
CAAAGATGGTTTGGATGATATCCGGCATGATATAACTCAGATCACCGGTATAGACGAACATGGTCCCATCACCCGATACATGGGTAAACATCATCACCAACAAGTTCAGATCTTCCCGCTCGACCTGCTCATCCAAAACACGCTTGTAATCATTGACTCTGGCCTGGATGTCTTCGATCTCGGAATAGTTGGTCTGACCAACCCCGATCTTGAAGCGACCAAATTGATACAATTTCAAGTCACGCTGCAAAATATCCAATGGTTTGGCAGAACGGATGGAAATGGACGCATATAACATCGTATTAGCATATTCTTCGATATCTTCCACCCCAGCGATCGGTGCCAGCCATTTGACCATGGTTCGATCGATATCCGTTGTGGTTTTACTTCGAAAATTCATCGTATCACTCAATATCGCCGACATCATCAGCCCGGCGATCTTGGGCTCCGGCTGCATATTGGCCTCTTGATACATCAAACCAATGATCGTACACGTACACCCCACTCGCTGGTTGCGATAAAGGATCGGTTTGGTGGTTTGGATATTGCCGATATTGTGATGATCGATGATCTCCAGGATCTCCCCTTCTTCGATATTTTTGATCGTCTGGAATGTAGAGGAGTGATCCGTTAAAATGAATTTTTTCTTGTTATAGCCAAACAAATGGAAACGGGACAATGATCCAACCACTTCATGATCTTCATTGACCACCGGGTAAGCCCTAAAACGGGATTGAGTGACTTTGTTCATCACATCCTGTACATAGTCTTCACTGTACATGAATACTGGATTGAGTGTCATCAGATAGCGCACTTCCACCGCTTCATAAATGATGCGGGCAATGGCCATGGAATCCAATGGTGTCTTGATGATGGCCACATTATGTTTTCTCGCCCGCTCCACCACTTCTTGGGGTACATAAACGCCCATGGAAACGATGATCGCCGCAGCATCCTGCTCGATCAGACGATACAGCATCTGTTCATTGTCACTGCATACGCAGATACTGCCTTCCACATCCATGTGGATGGATGGATCAGCGATCATGGTCATCACACGTACATGTCCGCTTGGATCAAATTTGATGCAATCCACAAGGATCTCACCATTGACGGTTTTGGCCAATGCTTTGACGGTGGTATTTTTCATCAGATCGACCAGTTCTTCCTGGTCGAACCATCGTACCTTGGCAAGATTGGAAGTGGAAATGATGCCGCTTAAATGGTTTTGATCATCCACCACGAATAACGAACGGGTCGCCGTTTCACTCATGCGATTCCATGCATCATGACACAATGTATCTTCATGGATGATCACCGGACGATCCAACATCAGATCCTTTAATTGTGCGCGGGCATCCTGCATGAGCAATGGTGCTTCCACGTCAAAATACTTCGTCACGAATTTGGTTTCTTCATTCAACGTACCCAGACGTCTGGCCTGGGCATTGAAACCCTGCCGCTGTTTCAATGCCGCATAGGCCGCGGCAGAGCAAATGGCATCGGTATCGGGATTGCGATGGCCGATGACGTAAATCGGTTCATTGTTTTTCATAACTCATATTCTACAATATTTGTGAAATTTAAGGTGAATTTTTCATATCACTTGGATCAAATCAAACAACCTGCGATTCGGGTTTACTCGAAGACGAAAAAAAGCAGCCGGAACGAACCGACTGCCGGATGATATCTTTACATGTGTTCGGGTGCCGATACGCCGATATAATGCAACGCATTTTTCAATACGATGCCGGTGGCTTTGCAAAGATCAAGACGCTGGGCACTCAACGCTTTATTATCTGCGTCATTGACTTTGCAAGCACCATAGAAACTATGGAACGTTGCTGCCAGTTTATGGATGTAATTGCACATCTTGTTTGGGGAACGGGTCGCAGCGCAATCGCTCAATGTATTGGTGAATTCATTCAGCAATTTCAATAGTTCCACCTCATGGGGATCATTGAGCAGATCATAATGGGATGGGTGATCATACTCCCCGGCTCCGTTGATGATCGAACAGATCCGCGCGTGAGCATATTGCGCATAATAGACCGGATTGTCATTGCTTTCGCTGCGCGCCAGACCTAAATCGAAATCCAAATGGGTATCCAATGCACGGGCCACGAAGAAATAACGCGCAGCGTCCACACCGATATCTTCGCATAACTCGCGGATCGTCACGGCATTGCCGGTCCGTTTGCTCATCTTGACTTCCTTGCCATCTTCGATCAAGCGTACCATCTGGATGATATCGACATCCAAACAATCCGCCGGATAACCTAATGCACTCAACGCCGCTTTCATACGGGGGATGTAGCCGTGATGATCGGCGCCCCATAAATTGACCAGATGGGTGTATCCACGTTCAAGTTTGTGGACATGATTGGCGATATCTGGTGTCAGATAGGTATAGTAGCCATCACTTTTGCGTAAGACACGGTCTTTGTCATCCCCATAGAGACTGGATTTGAACCACAAAGCACCGTCTTTTTCATAGGTGAGTCCTTTGTTGACCATGGATTCAACCACATCTTCCACTTCTCCAGCATCAGTGAATGATTCTTCACTGATCCAAAAATCATAGTGGACGCGGAATAGATCCAGATCGTTTTCGATCCGTTTCAATTCACGCTTTTTGCCTTCGGATTTGAACCATTCAATGGATTCGGTTTCATCCATATCCAAAAATTTTTCACCATATTCATTGGCGATATCTT
>CALVCY010000054.1 GCA_944326175.1 uncultured Erysipelotrichaceae bacterium | reverse complement strand
ATGATGACAAAGCCTTTCTTTTTGTAGATGGATCTGACCTCTTCATACCATTGTTTCAATGCTTTGATGGTAGTGTCAGCGCCTTGTTGTTTGCGAACGACCAATAACAATGAACCCTGATCATTCAGATAAGCTTTGGCTTGTTGATACCATTGATAGAGTTTGCGCTTACCTACTCGGATCGGTGGATTGGAAATGATCAGATCATACTTCCCAGAGACATTGGTAAAACCATCGGATAAATGGAAGTTGACCGTTGCACCATTGACCACACCATTCTTTTTCGCCAATTGCAATGCCCGTGGGTTGACTTCGATCCCTTCCACATGTTCGATTCCAAAACCACGACGAAGGATGATTGAGATCACGCCTAATCCACACCCAAAATCCAATACGCTTTTTGGTTTCAAACCACTCCCTTTCAATCCATCCAGTAAATACTTGGTCCCATCATCCACATGCGCTTTACTGAACACACCATGGTCACTCCAAAAGGTATACATGGTATCACCATAGTTGAATTCAAAGGTAAACGGATCACTGTCGATCATGGTATTATCATCAAAATACATATGACGTTCCATCATCTACTCCTCCGCTTCCAATTCAAACACCATATCCCTTAATTCCGCAGCCCGTTCAAAATCCATCACCCGTGCCGCTTCCTTCATCTGACTTCTCAGATTTTCGATCAATTTTGCCTTATCCTTCTTGCCATATTTGTTTTTCTTTTTCAAATAATCCAACGCCATTTTTTGTGTTTCTTTACCCGCGATCGCATCCGACACTTCTTTGCGGATCGTTTTTGGAACGATCCCATGCTGGTCATTATAGGCTTTCTGGATCGTACGGCGTCGGTTGGTTTCATCAATGGCGTGACGCATGGATTGGGTCATCGTATCGGCAAACAAATACACTTCGCCACCCGCATTGCGGGCTGCACGGCCGATGGTTTGGATCAAGGAACGTTCACTGCGTAAAAAGCCTTCTTTATCCGCATCCAAAATACAGACCAATGACACTTCCGGGATATCCAGTCCTTCGCGAAGCAGATTGATCCCCACAATGACATCGATCTTTCCAAGCCGCAGATCACGGATCGTTTCGGTCCGTTCCAATGTCTTGGTTTCATGGTGCAAATATTTGACGTTGACATTGTGCACTTTTAGATAGTCCGTCAAATCTTCCGCCATTTTCACTGTCAAGGTGGTGATCAACACCCGCTCATTGCGATCGACGCGCTCGTGGATCGCATCCAAAATGACATCGATCTGTCCCAATGTGGGCTTAACGCTGACCAATGGATCCAATAATCCCGTCGGGCGGATGATCTGCTCCACATAGGCACCATTGGTTTTGCTCAATTCATAATCTCCCGGTGTGGCGGAAACATAAATGACTTGGTTGGTCACCGATTCGAACTCATCAAATTTCATCGGTCGATTTTCCAATGCCGAAGGTAATCGAAATCCATAATCGACTAACGTCTGTTTCCGATTGTGGTCCCCAAAATACATCCCTTTGATCTGCGGCAAAGAGACATGGGATTCGTCGACCACCAGTAAATAATCTTTTGGAAAATAATCAAATAGGTTATACGGACGTTGACCAGGTTTACGTCCATCGATATGCATCGAGTAATTTTCGATACCACTGCATCGGCCGAATTCACGCAACGATTCTAGATCGAAGGTTACCCGTTGTTCCAAACGTTCCTTTTCCAGTAACTTTCCGCAATTTTCAAAATAGGCCAAACGTTGCTTCAATTCGGCTTCGATATCATCGCACGCGCGTGCCATGCTTTGACCATCGCGTGCATAACCCGTGGCTGGGGAAATGTTATACAACTGATACGCGGCCAATACTTTTTTCGTCAATGGATCGACTTCACAGATGCGCTCGATCTCATCATCGAACATTTCGATACGGATCAAAAACTGGTCGGTATATCCGGGGGTGATATCGATCACATCCCCATTGACGGCAAACGTTCCACGTTTGGCTTCCATGTTGTTTCGGGTGTATTGCACATTGACCAATTTGCGTAACAAATCATTGCGTTGAATGGTCTCACCAACCCGGATCGTAAAAAACATATCCTGGTAGACTTTCGGATTATCCGATGCATAAATGCAGGCAACCGAGGCCACGATGATCGTATCCCGGCGTTCCAGTATCGAATTCATCGCTGCCATACGCAACATATCGAGTTCATCATTGATGGATGTGCTTTTTTCGATATAGGTATCGGTCTTGGGAACGTATGCTTCCGGTTGGTAGTAATCAAAATTAGAAACGAAGTATTCCACCCGATTGTGAGGGAACAATTCCTTGAATTCGCTGTAAAGCTGACCGGCCAGTGTTTTATTGGGTTCAAACACTAAAGTCGGTCGATTGGTTTGGGCGATGACATTGGCGATGGTAAAGGTCTTGCCGGTGCCGGTGGCACCCAGCAAGACGAGGTCTTTTTGATGATGGTTCAAACCATCCACCAAAGCAGCGATGGCTTTGGGTTGATCCCCACTGGGTGAATAATGGCTAACTAATTGAAAATCAGGCATGGTCCATCTCCTGGATCGCTTTGATCAACACGGCATCTTTAGTAATATCACTGGCATATAATGCATTGACATCATCATACAATGCATCATAGATCGTCTGATTCAAACCATTGGAAAAATCATAGCCGTGATCGTTACAGTATTGAGCCAAGGCATCATACGTGGTTTGATCCATATATCCATCTTTACGATCGATAGGGTACCCTAGAAAAGATAATTGCTGTTGAATGGTTGATGTTTGGTAGGATACTGTGTCAATATCAGCGGGTTGAGTTTCATCGTAGATATACACCAGAGAAGTCAATGCTTCATCCAGATAAACAGTAATATCTGGTGTGATCCCTACGCCATCGATGGATGAACCATCGGGTCCAAACCATTTACTGGTGGTCACTTTCAAATAACTCCCATCCCCTAAAGCAAATGAAGACTGGACTGACCCTTTACCATAGGTGGTGGATCCTATCACCGTAACATGGTCCAAACATTGATCCATCGCTAATGTGAATGCTTCGGCGGCAGATGCGGTATTGCCATCCACCAGGATGATGAAGTCATCGAATTGGGTATAGCGATCTCCTTGGGTCTTATAGGTTTCCACCTTTCCATTCGCATCTTTGGTGGTCAAAACCACTTCACCTTCCGGAATAAACAACGAAGCGATATCCTGCATGCTGGTAAGATAACCACCCCCATCATTGCGTAGATCAATGATCAACTGATGGACCCCATCTGCGATCATTTCATCCAAATACCGTCTAGCATCATCTGCCGTGGTCGAACCAAAGTCATTGATCTTCAAATAGCCGATATTCGTTTCCAATATCTTGCCATAGACACTGGCGGAGAAGTCGGAACGCGTTACGGTAAAATTGATGGTTTCACCATTTCGATCAATGGTCACGATCACTTGCGTTCCGGCTTCTCCCAATGCCAGATCTTGGATATCACTGATATCATCTAAATCATTGACGTTGACGCCATCCACTGCCACGATGATATCCCCTTCCCGGATCCCAGCTTGATCGGCACCACTGCCTTTATAAACAGCAGTGATCATTGGTGTTTTGGTTTTGACATAAGAGACCCCTAATCCAACGGCATTGGCATCAATGGAGGTAAAAAAAGCATCGGTATCTTCCAGATTGAGATAAGTGGTATGGGGGTCTTCACTACTGGCAGTCAAACCCAACAATGCATTGTTCATCAACTGTTCATCGACATTTTCGATTTCATCATGGTAGTACCATTTATCCTGCATCATTTCAAAAAC
>CALVCY010000053.1 GCA_944326175.1 uncultured Erysipelotrichaceae bacterium | reverse complement strand
CAAAGATGGTTTGGATGATATCCGGCATGATATAACTCAGATCACCGGTATAGACGAACATGGTCCCATCACCCGATACATGGGTAAACATCATCACCAACAAGTTCAGATCTTCCCGCTCGACCTGTTCATCCAGAACACGCTTGTAATCATTGACTCTAGCCTGGATGTCTTCGATCTCGGAATAATTAGTCTGACCAACCCCGATCTTGAAGCGACCAAATTGATACAATTTCAAGTCACGCTGCAATATATCCAATGGTTTGGCAGAACGGATGGAAATGGAGGCATATAACATCGTATTGGCATATTCTTCGATATCTTCCACCCCAGCGATCGGTGCCAACCATTTGACCATGGTTCGATCGATATCCGTGGTGGTCTTGCTTCGAAAATTCATCGTATCACTCAAGATCGCCGACATCATCATCCCGGCGATCTTGGGTTCCGGCTGCATATTGGCTTCTTGATACATCAAGCCAATAATGGTGCAGGTACACCCCACACGTTGATTACGATAAAGAATCGGTTTGGTGGTTTGGATATTGCCGATATTGTGATGATCGATGATCTCCAAGATCTCCCCTTCCTCGATATTTTTGATCGTTTGAAAGGTTGAAGAATGATCGGTCAGGATAAATTTTTTCTTGTTATAACCAAACAAATGGAAACGGGATAATGATACAACCACTTCATGATCTTCATTGACCACTGGGTAAGCACGGAAACGGGATTGGGTGACTTTGTTCATCACATCCTGCACATAGTCTTCACTGTACATGAATACTGGATTAAGGGTCATCAGATACCGCACTTCCACCGCTTCATATATGATGCGGGCAATGGCCATGGAATCCAATGGGGTCTTGATGATGGCCACATTGTGCTTTCTTGCCCTTTCAACCACTTCCTGGGGTACATAAACCCCCATGGAAACGATGATGGCTGCCGCATCTTGATCGATCAGACGATATAACATCTGTTCATTGTCACTGCAGATGCAAATACTACCTTCTACGTCCATGTGGGTCGATGGATCAGCGATCATGGTCATCACGCGAACATGACCACTGGGATCGAATTTGATACAATCGACCAAGATCTCCCCATTGACCGTTTTAGCCAATGCTTTGACGGTGGTATTTTTCATCAGATCCACCAATTGTTCTTGGTCGAACCATCGCACTTTAGCTAGATTCGAGGTGGAAATGATACCGGAAAGGTGGTTTTGATCATCCACAACGAATAACGAGCGGGTCGCCGTTTCACTCATGCGATTCCACGCATCGTGACACAGTGTGTTTTCGTGGATGATCACCGGACGATCCAGCATCAGATCCTTCAATTGTGCACGGGCATCCTGCATGAGCAATGGGGCTTCCACATCAAAATACTTCGTCACGAATTTGGTTTCTTCATTCAACGTGCCTAGACGTCTAGCCTGGGCATTGAAACCCTGGCGCTGTTTCAATGCCGCATAGGCAGCGGCAGAACAAATGGCATCGGTATCGGGATTGCGATGACCGATGACGTAAATCGGTTCATTGTTTTTCATACCTAATATTCTACAATATTTGTGAAATGAGACGATATTTTTTCACTTCTGTACATCAGTCGATCCGACTACCGATTCTATTTGAAGCCAATAGAAAAGCAGTCGGAATGATCCAACTGCCGGATTAAAATGCTTTACATATGTTCGGGTGCCGATACACCGATATAGTTCAACGCATTTTTCAATACGATCCCCGTCGCTTTGCAAAGATCCAGACGCTGTGTGCTCAATGCTTTGTTATCCGCATCATTGACCTTGCAGGCACCATAGAAACTATGGAACGTCGCCGCTAATTTATGGATGTAATTGCACATCTTGTTGGGAGAGCGGGTCGCGGCACAATCCGCTAATGTATTCGTGAATTCGTTGAGCAATTTCAACAATTCCACCTCATGGGGATCACTGAGTCGATCATAGTGAGTTGGATGATCATACTCCTCTGCCCCATTGATGATCGAGCAGATCCGAGCATGAGCATATTGCGCATAATAGACCGGATTATCATTGCTTTCGCTACGTGCCAAGGATAAATCGAAATCCAAATGCGTATCCAACGCACGGGCAACGAAGAAATAACGTGCAGCATCCACACCGATATCTTCGCATAACTCCCGGATGGTCACGGCATTGCCGGTCCGCTTGCTCATCTTGACTTCCTTGCCGTCTTCGACCAAACGTACCATCTGGATGATATCGACATCCAAACAATCCGCCGGATAACCTAATGCACTCAACGCCGCTTTCATGCGGGGAATATAGCCATGGTGATCCGCACCCCATAAATTGACCAAATGCGTGTAGCCACGTTCCAATTTATGGACGTGATTGGCGATATCCGGTGTCAGATAGGTATAGTAGCCATCACTTTTGCGTAAGACACGGTCTTTATCGTCACCATATAGACTGGATCTGAACCACAATGCGCCATCTTGCTCATAGGTCAACCCTTTGTCGATCATGGTCTGAACCACTTCCTCGACTTTTCCGGCATCAGTGAATGATTTTTCACTGATCCAGGAATCAAAGTGAACACGGAATAGATCCAGATCGTTTTCGATCCGTTTCAATTCACGCTTTTTGCCTTCGGATTTGAACCATTCAATGGATTCGGTTTCATCCATATCCAAAAATTTTTCACCATATTCATTGGCGATATCTT
>CALVCY010000052.1 GCA_944326175.1 uncultured Erysipelotrichaceae bacterium | reverse complement strand
GGATTTATTGATCAATACCATGGTTGAACCAGTGAAGTATTGGATAAAGCCGGCAGCAGGATAAACATTCAATGAAGTACCAATGATAATTAAGGTATCACATTGTTGAATCATTAAGATGGCATGGTGTATGGCAGATTGATCCAATGCTTCGTCATATAAAACCACATCTGGTTTGATTAAACCATGGCATAAGGGACAATAAGGGGTTTCTCCAATGGTTAAATCATCCAATGTATAGTGATGACCACAACGCATACAGGTATAATGATGGATTGAACCATGTAATTCAATGACATTTCTGCTACCGGCTTTTTGATGTAACCCATCAATATTTTGTGTGATAACTGTTACGTTTCGATAATCCCTTTGACAATCTGAAATCCATTGATGCGCTTTATTGGGCGTGGCTTGTGGATAAACCATATGTTTCCAATAGAAATCATAGAATGCTTTGGGATGATCCATAAAAAAAGAATGCGAAAGTATTGTTTCTGCACGAAGATTTTGATGATACAAGCCGGTATAACTTCGAAAATCCGGAATACCACTGGGAACGGATATCCCGGCTCCGGTAAAAAAGACGATATCTTTGGCGTTATCCAATGCTTGTTTCAGTATTGACATGGTGCTATCACTTCCTTATGCATTACTCTACCATCTTTAACCATGGTTAAACCAAGGAATAATCGGTATACTATCCACGATGGATGTGATCAATCAGGTAAACGCGATAGAAACATGGTATGACCATCACAAACGGGATCTGATCTTTCGTCAAACGAAAGATCCTTATCAAATCTGGGTATCTGAAGTGATGGCACAACAGACTCAGATCAAAACCATGCTTCCCTATTACAACCGATGGATCCAACAATTTCCAACCATTGAATCATTGGCGAATGGTCATATCGAACAGGTATTGATGCTCTGGCATGGGTTAGGGTATTACTCCAGGGCACGTAATCTTAAAAAAGGGGCGGAGTATGTCATGGAATACTTTGGTGGAACCATGCCCCATCGTTATGATGATCTGCTTCACATTCCTGGTATTGGCCCCTATATCGCTGCAGCGATATCTTCCATTGCTTATGATCAACCCATTACCCCGATTGACGGTAACGTCAATCGGGTCGTGGCACGATTCAATGCAATGGTTCAATCACTTGGATCCAGTGCATTTAAAAAGAAAGTGGTGGAAACCACGAATCAATGGATGAACCATGCCCATCCTTCTGTTTTTGCACAAAGTTTGATGGAACTCGGTGCGTTAGTCTGTACGCCTAAAAATCCCAAGTGCGATCATTGTCCGTTAAATCAATGGTGCCATGGTCAAACCAATCCTACCGATTATCCAAAGAAAAAGATAAAAGCAAAAGTCCCTGTATATTGCTATAAGGTCACGATCTATGAATGTGACCATCAAATTGCATTGGTCAAACCACCATATGCGGATCATTTGATGGAAGGGTATTATCGTTTACCGATGGAATCCATGGTTGAACCAGTGAATACATCTTATACGATCAAGCATATCTATTCACACTTGATCTGGCAGTTATATGGTCAAACCATAAAAGTGGTGGATAAGGATCCATCCTATATCTGGGTGGATATCGATACCTTGATCCATGACTATCCATTAGTCGTTGCACATAAAAAACTGCTTAAAAAGCTTTATACGCACTCATGATTTCATCCAAGTACTGGGTATAACCATAAACGACATCGTTTGGACCACTGATCCGTACTTCATCCGGTCTGAAATTAGAAATCCACGCATAGAAGGTCTTATTCAGATGAATGGTCACATTCATCTGGATCAGATCTTCTTTTTCATCCATGATCATGCATTCACTGAATTGATCCATCACTACGGATATCAACGATGGTTTGACCATTAATTGGATATCTCTGGTCGGACCATTGAATAAACTGATGGTTTGACCAATGTAAGTCTGAACATTTGCCATCAACGGATATTTATCCGCCACCATATCCTCAATGAGGATATGGTCCATCTTATCCAATCGAAAATGCGTCAAATCATGATGGTTCGGATTATATCCAATGCAATAATACCGATCATTTTGAATAAACAGGTTATACGGCAATAAGCGATAATATTCCCCATTACGCCGATAGACTTTAGTCCGCTTGCTGGAATAATCAAAATACTTGAATTGAATGAAATGATGCGTGGCAATCGGTTCGATCAGCATCTCGATATTATTGCGCAAAGCTTCATTGCGCGTTTTATTGCGATTGGTTAGCTGTTGGATCGAAATGCGATCATAATCATCGCAGCGGATCAGTGATTTGATTTTCATTTCGATTTCACTGGTCTTCTTTTTGCTCAACGCCTGGGTGGCGTGGATCAGATCCAGTAATATCTTCGCTTCCGATGGTTCTAACATGGATGAGTAAATGTAATAACCATTTTTGTTTGAATCATGTCGGATCTCGATTTTACCATCGTCATCCACGACTTCATTCAATGCTGCTATATCCCGGTATAAAGTGGTTCGATCCACCGAAATTCCATGCTCACTCAATTTGGAAATAAGTTGCGTCGTCGATAATGGATGATCAAACGATGATTCCTTCTGCAGGATTTGATAAACAATGAATGAACGTGCATTGCTGATACTCATATTCACCATTATACGTTGAAATGGTTCCAACCATCGAATTTAACATGGATTTAACCCATTTGATCTTTTGGTTTAACCATCGATTCCTACAATCCTATCCATAAAAGGAGAAGAAGGATATGAAAAAATATTCTGCACTTGCATTGGCTGCGTTGTTCGGGTTGGCCGGTTGCAGTAACGGCACCAGCGAAGTCAGTGATAATGCTACAACCACCACATCCGAAACGACCGCACAAACCAGTTCCATCGAACAACAGGCCAGCGAACCGTTAACGGTTTACCTCAATGACTTTGATGCCATCATCCCCGATCTGTTCAAGGAAAAAACCGGCTATGACGTCGAGGTCGTTGTCGGCAACGGTGCTGAAACGATGTCCCGTATTTCTGCAGAAGCCAGCAACCCGCAATGGGATGTCGTCTGGCTGGACAGTATGTATGACATTCAAAACCTCAACTCTGAAGGAATGATCATGACCGATGTCGAAGTAGACAATGCTGTCAATTTGACCGACGAATTTGCAAGCCTGGTCCCCTCTGACAAGAGCTTCTATCCGACCGGTGCACATGCTGCCGGAGTGATCGTTTATCGCAACGATGTCTGGAGCGAGGAAGATGCCCCGAAAAGCTATGATGATCTCACTGACCCCAAATATGCCGACGCCATCGGTATGGCTGATCCTGGCGTTGCCGCACCAGCTTATCCGTTAGCAGCCTATTTCTTTGATGAAAAAGGCATGGACGGTGGTATGGATTACTTCACCACCTTATTTGAAAATGGATTAAAAGTCTATCCGAAAAACCCGCAGGTGGTCGAAGCCATGGCCTCTGGTGAAATCTCCATTGCCATGCTGCAGGAATCCAATGCGTATTCCATGCTGGCTGAAGGCGAACCCATCACCATTATCTGGCCTGAAGGCGGAGCGGCCGCTTCCACCCGTGTTGCGGCGATCTGCAGTCAAACCGATCAACCAGATGTTGCTAAAGCATTCGTCAACTTCCTGCTCGATCCGGAAGTCCAGCAGGCTTTGATCAACACGGGCGACGAAGGATTCTTTACCCCTAGTGTGGATGGTGTGACCACAAAAGAACAACGTGACGCCACCGCACCATTAGCCATTGCCGATGTTGTTTTCGGTGCCGAGAACGAAGCAGACATCAAAGCATGGTTTGCCGACTATTCTGCCCAGTAGTCCATTGAGAAACAGAGACAATCGGATCAGCACAATCGTATTCGCTATATTGGTTTTGCTGGTCCTTTTGCCATTATTGGCCGTCTTATTCCAGATCGTCTGTCCTGGATTGGATCTTGCAAAATTTGATTTATCCAATCTTTCGATTCTCGGTGACGTCTTTACACGGCCTTTATGGCGAAAAGCATTCCTCAATTCACTGGCTTTGGCCGCTGGAACCACGGCAGTGGCATTACTGGTCGCCGGTGCCATGGCATGGATACGTACCCAATATCGATTCCCCGGTGCCAAATTATTGGATCTGACCGCATGGGTACTGATGATTATCCCATCGTTCATTCTGGCACAAGGTTGGGTTTATTTTTCTGCCGGTAACGGGATAGCCAAAGCCTGGCTTGGCTTAAGCTGGATGAGTGACTATGTATTCTCCTTCCCAGGCTTGGTGACAGTCATGACATTATGCAAGTGGCCCATGGCGTATATCACCATCAAAACAGCCTTGGAATGGGAACCGATCCGTTTGATGCATGCAGCACATATGAGCGGTGCTTCCGCTTGGCGGGTATGGAAAGACATCCAGTTGCCCTTGATGTTGCCGGCGTTATGTTCAGCAGCCATGTTGATTTTCATGGACACCGTGGGTGATTATGGTCTGTCCAGTACCATCACGGCAGTCTATTCTTTTCCGACACTGCCGTATACGATCTATTCCGCGATCTGCAATTCTCCGGCTCGCTTTGATATGGCTGGTGTGCTGTCATTGTGTTTGATGGTTTTGATCGTTTTGGCCATGTTTATCCAATATAAGGCCATGGGGAGCAAACGATACGATTTTTTGGATAATGGGACTCGAAAGAGCGAGCCGAGAGAATTGACCAAAGGCAAAACTGTGGTGATCACGTTGATTGCCGGTGGGTTTTGTATCATCGCTTTAGGTATTCCCATCGGTTCCAGTTTGATCATGTCCTTCTCCTCTGCCATTTCCATCGAAGGGTTTTCTTTCACGCTTGAAAACTATCAAAGTGTCTTTGCCAGCGACTCCACATTATTGACCGGTATCGCACACTCATTAGGTCTGGCGGTCATCGCCGCAGGGATTGGTTTGATCATTGCATTCTGTTGTGCCTATGTATTGACCTATTCCAAATCACCATTGAAAAAGGCAATTGATATGACCACATTGATTGCCATGGCGGTACCAGGGGTAGTCCTTGGTGTTGGTTACATCTTTGTCTGGAATCAAAAGTGGCTCGTACCATTGGGATTGCATTTATATGGCACACCGGCCATCCTTGTGCTGGCTGTGGTTGCAGCGGCCATTCCGTTGATCAACCGTGTCTTGGTGGCGGGTATGGCCAAGATCCCTGAATCATTGATGACGGCAGCTGAAATGCAAGGTGCTGGTTTTATCACCAAAATCCGCACCGTCATGCTGCCACTATTGCATAACAGTGCCGTCAGTGCCGTATTGAGTGCATTTGGTGGATCCATATTCAATTTGGCCATCACCACGATCTTGTATCCGCCAAACTGGGAAACTTTGCCGGTATGGATTTCGGATAGCTACAACGATTTGAAATTCGGTCAAGCCGCAGCTGCGACCATCATCTCCGGTATTTGCATCATCACCATCATGTTTTTACTGGAACGATTGCTGAATATGGGCAGTCGAAAGAAAGGAAATGCATATGGAAACAATTCTTAAATTGGAAAATATCCACAAAAGTTATGGTAAAAAAGAAGTGCTCAAAGGGGTTTCACTTGATGTAAAAAAGGGTGAAATCATCTCTGTGCTGGGTCCCAGTGGTTGCGGTAAAAGTACGATGTTGAACATCATCGCCGGTATCTTAAGCATCAATGATGGTCGTGTCATTTTAAATGGCAAGGAAGTGACCACATCCAAATACATGATGCCCATCGAAAAAAGAGATCTGAACATGGTATTTCAGGATTTTGCACTGTGGCCGCATATGACGGCTCGACAGAATATCCTGTATGGTTTGAAATTGCATAAAACCGATCAAGCCAGCTGCAACGCGAAATTGGAGCAGATGGTTTCTCTGCTGCATTTAAATGGTTTGATGGATCAGTATCCAGCCGAATTATCCGGCGGTCAGCAGCAACGAGTGGCGATTGCCCGTGCTTTAGTGATGAATCCGGCGATTGTATTATTGGATGAACCATTGTGCAATCTGGATGTACAGCTACGCATTGAAATGCGTACAGAAATGGCTCAGATTTTTAGATCGCTGCATACCACTGTCTTTCATGTTACGCATGATCCTTCGGAAGCATTTGCCATGGCAGATCGCATCGTGGTGATGAATAATGGTATGATCGATCAGATCGCATCTCCAAAGGAATGTTATGAAAAACCAGCGACCGCAGTTGTGGCTGGGCTATTGGGGGCGGGTAATTGCATCCATGGCATTCAAAATAACCCGGGTGATATCACCATTGCAGATACATGCATCAAAGCACTTTCCTTCACAGATGCAAATGATGTGGCCATGTATTTTAGACCTGAAGATGTTCGTTTTTCAGTTTCAACGTTACCCAACAGTGTACCGATTGAAATCATCATGCCAACATTTGAAGGTGGTCAATGGCGCATCAAGGCAAAAACCAGTACCGGTGAATTTGTGACTTTCCTCCATCCGGAAAAAGCGGATGAAGGCACCCGTGGATATTTGGGCTTTGATGCCAACCGAGTGTACGCGTATGAATCCATTACTGCTTAAAGGTGGATATGGGGAGCATGGCCGTAACTGCTATCTGATTCCCTATAAAAATGATCGGTATGTGATGCTGGATTGTGGGATTATGGACAGTGATCCCAATTCTTTTCCACGATTGAGTAAAACGGAAGTGGGAAAGGTGGATTATTTGATTTTGTCCCATGGGCATAAAGATCATACTGGGGCTTTGGAATATGTATTGGAATTGGGATTTGATGGTTACATCATTGCATCGTGGGAAACGTTATATATCTGTGGTGTGGACTATGGTAAAACCATGGTATTGGATGCGTATGGTTCAACCATGGCACTGGATGGTTTGACCATCCGCTATGGTCGTAGCGGCCATTGTCCAGGTAGCTTTTGGTTTACTTTACGAACCGATACCCATTCTTATTTCTATTCCGGGGATTATCAAAAAGATCCATTGGTTTATGCTGTGGATGTGCCAAAAGGGATCTACGCGGATATCGCGTTAGTCGATATGGCACATGATCATATCATGGTCGATGCGTCTGCATTACGCACCAAACTGATTGAAACCATAGGTCATTATCTAAACCAAGGAAGAAAAGTGGTCTTACCCGTACAAACCTATGGTCGAGGTAATGAGATGTTGGTATTGTTGCAGCATCATTTCCCCAATCACTTCATCTTCTTTGACCAGCGTTTTGTCAATGCAGTGGAAATGATGCTGCAAACGCGTAGCTGGATGAAACCGGAAATTATCGATGAGTTCATTCATGGTTTTGAATCCAACAAGATGACCACAGTAGATCAGGCATCATTGTTTCTGATTGCCGATACGCATTTGGAAAAACAAAGCAACCAGCAATTGGTTGAATCATGTTTAAAAGAAAACGGCGTGGTCATTGTCAGCGGACGTCGAAAAAGCGGTAGCTATTGTGCCAAATTGTTGGATGAAGGCAAAGCCATCCGCTGTCTTTATCCTCACCATTCGTCACGATCCGATGCCATGGCATTGGTTGAATCCAATGATTTTAAAATGGTTTTGCCATTTCATTGCGACGCGACTGAGGTGTGGATGCGGTAATAATCAACGCTCGAAGAGTCAGTCGTTTCAGGGTATGAAGCGACTGTTTTTAATATTTATCCTTACAAATGAACATTGATTATCGCAATCTTTTGAAAACGTTTTCATAATTTGGTAAATCGATGTGCTTAAATGAATGTGTGATGATTAACATATTTATATCAAGTGATGCGCAAGCATTTTGATTATCGAATGATAGAGAGGTGAAGCAATGAAAGCTGTAATGTTGATGTTCGACACATTGACCCGTGATTTTTTGCCCAACTACGGATGTGATTTCACGAAAATGCCGAATTTTTCCAGATTGAGTGAACACACCTGCACGTTTGATGAATTCTACACGGGCAGTATGCCCTGCATGCCGGCACGTCGTGAACTGCATACCGGAAAGTACAATTTCATGCATCGCGGTTGGGGACCGATCGAACCGTTCGATATTTCAGCCATCGAGCGACTGAAAGCCCATGGTGTGTATACCCACATGTGTACCGATCACAGCCATTATTGGGAAGACGGTGGCGCAACATACCTTGGACGTTACACGACGTTTGAAATCTTCAGAGGACAGGAAGGTGATCGCTGGATCCCCCAGGATGAAGCGGATAAGTCATTGAATGTCTGTCCATTGAACAAGACCAACGTATCCGCGGTGCAACATCTGGCTAACCGTACCCGCATACTCTGTGAAGATGATATGCCTAGCGTGCAAACGGTCACTGCGGGATTAGATTTCATCGAGAAACACTACGACAAGGACAATTGGTTCTTGCAGATCGAATGCTTTGATCCCCATGAACCGTTCTATGTGCCGGACAAGTATCGGAAATTGTATGACTGTTGTGACGCGCATGAGGCATTCAACTTCCCGGCGTATACGTTTGTTAATGATAAGTACACACCGCAACAGATCCAAGATCTAAGAAAAGAATATTGTGCGCTGTTGTCTTTGTGTGATGCGCAATTGGGTCGTGTACTGGACATGATGGATCGCCATGGTATGTGGAAAGACACCATGTTGATCGTTAATACTGATCATGGGTTCTTACTCGGAGAACATAATTTCATTGGCAAAAATATTCCGCCGATGTTTGATGAAATGGTGCATATTCCATTTTTCATCCATGTGCCGCAAATCGATTGCGATGGGTGCCATCGCGCTCAACTGGCACAAACGATCGATTTAGCACCGACGTTATTGGAATATTTCGGGGCTGAACCAATGGAAGATATCGATGGAAAAAGTCTGCTAACCGTATTGAAAGACAATGCAACCATTCATGATGGCATTCTCTATGGCGTTCATGGTGGTCAAATCAATTACTATGATGGACGTTATTGTTATATGCGCAGTGCCGTCGACCCACAGTTACCGGTTTACAACATGACTTTGATGCCCACATTGATGCGTGGATTTATCGATCCAAATGAGATCGACAAAGCAACATTTGTAAATGGCGGCAAATACAGCAACCATCATATGGTGCTGCAGATCCCATGCGTTAAGCCGATGGGCGGATTCATTCGTTATGAGGATGCGATCTATGATAAAACGGATGATCCGAAGCAACAACATCCCATTTGTGATGCCGCTTTGGAAAATGATCTGAAAAACAAAATGGAACAATCCATGCGTGATGCCGGTGCGCCGGAATGGCAGATGAAACGCATGGGGTTCAATATTTAGCAAAATGAAAGGGGATTTTTATGGCTAAAGGAAATATGGGCGATTTTGTTCAAGACAAAATCATGCCCTGGATCGAAAAATTCATCAACCTGAAATTTGTGAGTTGCATGCAGGCCGGTATTACGGCATGTATGAATGCCACGATGATCGGTTCGATCTTCATGCTGTTGATGACGCCGCCGTTTCCTGCCGGTTCAACATTCGGGCTGGCGGTTGCATGGAGTGAATTTGCTGCCGCAAATGCCAGCTGGTTGAACTTAGGTTACCAGATCGGTTTGAATGCAGCCGGTTTCTATATTTTGATCGGTATGGTCGCGGCTGTCTGTAAGAAAGATAATCTGCCGATCGCCAGCAACATGGTGCTGTCCGTATTTGCGTTTATCGTATTGCAGTGCTCGATTATGGAAGGTGGTGGCTTAAACATCGGATTCTGGGGTGCCAAGGGCATGATGGCGGCGTTGATCGTTGGCTTTGTGGTTCCGGAGTTCAATGCGTGGCTGCTGACCCATGGTTTTAAGATCAAATTACCGGAATCGGTTCCGCCATTTGCGGCTGAACCGATCAATCAGATTTTTACGAACATGATCGTTGCTACAGTAATTTTTGCGGTCAAATTGGGTTTTGCCGCATTTGGTACGACGTTAGGTGATTTCATCAATTCCATCTTTGCACCACTCTTCTCGGCAGCGGACTCGCTGGGTGCGGTCTTGCTATACTGTGTGTTAGTGCGTATTCTGTGGTTCTTCGGTCTGCATGGCAATAATATTGCTGGGTCGGTGGTCAATGTGGTTTTGACCAATAACCTGGTGGCCAATGCCGAAGCGGTGATGGCTGGGGAACAACCGACGTTCATTTTCAACTCTGCATTCCAAAACTGGACCACGACTGGTATTCTGGCGATCGTGATTGCGATCATGATCGTTGCAAAGTCGCAACAGTTAAAGGCGATTTCACGGATTGCTATCGTTCCGGCATTGTTCAATATCGGTGAACCGCTGACCTTCGGTTTGCCGCTGGTGCTCAATTTTGATATCCTGGTCCCGTACCTGATTCTGTTCGCGCTTAACGGTGCGATTCCGTATCTGGCATGTGAATGGGGCTTGATGAACATTCCGTATGTTTCCATTCCGTTTACTGTTCCGGCGATCATCAAGGTGTTCTTGATGTCCATGGACTGGCGTGCCGTTGTGGTTTATCTGGTGAATATGGTTGCCAGTATCGCTGTGATCATTCCATGGCTGATCCGCTATGACCGTCGACTGCTCGCTCAGGAAAAAGCAAGCGGTGCAACCAACTGATTTTTAAAGGAGTCTAAAAAGAAATTGATGCCGATCGTTTTGATTGTAGAAAAAGTAATGATCCTTGCCATTTATGGTTATGCCATCAAAATGATGGTTGATTTCAAAAAGAAAGATCCAGTGGCAAAATTTGAGTTTGATTTACTTTCACGTCTGGAGATCGCGGTGGTGATCGGAATGGCGTTGGCATCATTGGTATCGGTGATCAATCCGAAAACCTACGTATTCACTGCAGGACTTTGTCTGTTGACACTTTTGCTGGCGTATTTTCAATCGCGGCGCATCATTCTGGCCGGCAATCGGTATGTTTTGCTGAAAGGTAAAACGATCGCATTAAAGAATATCAAACAATTGCGTACCGGTATGTTTACGTTAAAAGTGGCATTGAAAGATCAGGAAAAAGAATTGTCGATCTATGTGCCATTGACATCCAATCGCGTGTTGCGTGAACAGGTCGAGGCAAAGATCAAGAAAAAGTAGCGTATGATATAGCCAGTTGAATTCAACTGGCTATATTTTTAAATGATCAAACCATAGCAAAGCAGGTGAGCCATGAAAAGTATTTCGTTATTGATCAAACCCGCATCTTCCTTATGTAACATGCGTTGCCGTTATTGTTTTTACGCCGATGTGTCCCATCATCGTATGGATCCATCCATGGGCATCATGGCGGATAACGTCATGAAAGCATTGATCGATCGGACCATGGAAATGGATGTGGATCAGATCAATTATTG
>CALVCY010000051.1 GCA_944326175.1 uncultured Erysipelotrichaceae bacterium | reverse complement strand
TTTATGGAATGGTTCTTTCACATCGGTATAGCCTTGATCATGCAAGAATTCCGTCCAGAAACGGGAATAGAGCAAATGACCGACCGCATGTTCACTGCCACCGATATATAAATCGACCGGTAACCAGTGATCCAATAGTTCTTTATCGGCAAAGGCTTGATCGTTATCGGGATCGATATAGCGCATGAAATACCAACTGCTGCCAGCAGATCCTGGCATGGTGCTAGTTTCACGTTTTCCTTTTTTGCCATGGTAGGTCACATTGACCCAATCCGTCGCTTTATCCAAAGGTGCTCCAGTTTTGCTTGGTCCATAGTCATCCAACTCAGGTAAAACCAGTGGAAGATCGCCATTATCCACGACACCGATGGTGCCATCATCGTAATGAATGATGGGGATCGGTTCACCCCAATAACGTTGGCGGGCAAAGATCCATTCTCTTAAACGATAATTGATCTTCTTTTCCCCACAACCATGTTGGTGTAACCATTCGATCATCGTTTCGATGGCATCTTGCTTGTTCAAACCATTGATAAAATCGGAGTTGATATGGATTCCATCGCCGGTATAAGCGGCTTCTTCAACATTTCCACCTTCGATGACTGGGATGATATCGATATTGAATTTCTTGGCAAATTCATAATCCCGCTCATCATGGGCCGGAACAGCCATGATCGCACCCGTCCCGTATGTGGCCAATACATAGTCGGCGATCCAGATCGGGATCTTTTTACCATTGACCGGATTGATCGCATACGCGCCGGTAAACACACCGGTCTTGTTTTTATTCAATTCCGTACGTTCCAGTTCACTTTTAAGTGCACACGCTTTCTGATAGGCTTCGACCGCTTCTTTTTGACCATCGGTCGTGATGGTATTGACCAAATGATGTTCTGGGGAAAGCACACAATATGTGGCGCCAAACAACGTATCGCAACGGGTGGTAAATACAGTGAATGTATGGTCACTACCATCTACAGTGAAGATCACATTGGCCCCAACACTTTTGCCGATCCAGTTGCGTTGCATTTCCTTGGTCGATTCCGGCCAATCCAGCTCATCCAGATTATCCAATAACTTTTCAGCATAAGCTGGGATATCCATGATCCATTGGCGCATGTTTTTGCGCACGACTGGATAGCCACCGCGTTCGCTTTTACCGTCAATGATCTCATCATTGGCCAATACGGTGCCTAATTCTTCACACCAGTTGACCGGCATTTCGACGCATTTGGCCAAACCCGCGTTAAGCAGTTGGATGAAGATCCATTGGGTCCACTTGTAAAAGGATGGATCCGCCGTGGAAATGGCACGATCCCAATCATACGAAAAGCCTAATGCTTTCAATTGCCGAGTAAAATTATCGATATTGCGTTGGGTGAATCCCATCGGATTATTCCCGGTTTTGATGGCATACTGTTCCGCTGGTAATCCAAATGCATCAAAACCCATGGGATGTAATACGTTATAGCCTTCCATGCGTTTTTTACGGGCAACGATATCACTGGCGGTATAACCTTCCGGGTGTCCGACATGAAGTCCTTGTCCGCTTGGATAAGGGAACATATCCAAAACATAATATTTCGGTTTGTTAAAATCACGGGTATCGGTTTTGAACGATTGATGTGTTTGCCAATAGTGCTGCCATTTGGTTTCAATGGTACGATGATCGAATGCGTTGGCCATAGAGTTTTCCTTTCTTAATTTTTAGGTGTGGTCAAACCATAAAACAGGCGTCCTTGAAGCGTATGGTATTACCATACGGATTCAAGGACGCCTGAAATAAGCGTGTTACCACCTTGATTCATGGTTCATCTTCATGGTTGAACCATGCACTTGATTTTCGTTAGATAACGGCAACGAACCGGGGTTTTCCCTGCTCAGCGACGAGTTCATCAAGGATCATTGACTTTCTTGCACCTTCCGAAAGCTCTCTAAACACGATCCAATTGATTACTACTTCGCGTCATACGCGAAAGTGATTATACCATGAAATATCATGGTTGAACCATAGACTAAATGCAGAAGTTCCCGTCTTTGAACACTTCAATGGTTTGACCATCGTATGTCGTACCGACCACAGACATATCTTCACTGCCAAACATGAAGTCTTCATGATTCATCGAATCATTGCCACCCAATGCATACAATTCATCCCGACTCATGGTTTCACCACCTTTGACCGTGGTCGGATAACACGCACCCAAAGCTAAATGACACGATGCATTTTCATCAAAAAGCGTGTTATAGAACAACAACCCTGAATTGGAGATCGGCGAATCATAAGAAATCAACGCCACCTCACCCAACGAGCGGCTTCCTGGATCACTATCCAATAATTGATCCAATACGATCTGATTATCGTCAGATACGGCATCGATGACCACACCATCCTTGAATGTCAGTTTGAATCGATGGATCAATTGACCGTTGTAATTAAGCGGTTTGGTCGAAACCACCGTCCCATCGATATGATAACGATCCGGCATGGTAAAGACTTCTTCAGTGGGGATATTGGCATTGAAAATCACACCTTTGCTGCTTTTTTCATCTCCACCGCACCAGATATGGTCCTTGATCAACCCAACGGTTAGATCCGTGCCATATTTATTCTTAAAATGCAGCGATTTGAAATTGTAGTGATTCAATAAATCGGCATGATGATGGATGGTTTCATTATGCTTTTTCCATGCCTCTTCCACATCCATATCCTCAAAGACACGAGAAGCGGAAAGGATCGCATCCCACAGTTTGTCGACTGCGACTTGATCGTCCGTTTCGTCCGGGAAAACTTTGCGGGCCCATTTGACATTGGGATAAGCCACGATGGACCATTGCCCTTCGTTATTCATGAAGTAATTCTGAAATGGCATGGCCGCTTTCATATTTTCCATGGATACGGCTTTGATTTTAGAAGGATCGATCCCATCGAGCAGATCCGGATCGGGTGAAGAAATCGATAAGCGACAGATCCCTTTTTGCTGATCGTCTTTCATGCGTTCGATGCGCCAGTTGGGTACGACTTTCAACGTATCGGTTTCAACATTTTCATAATCAAGACGAGTCAGATCATTATCACTCCAGTACACACTGACTTTGCCAGCGCCACAGTCGTAAGCTTGCTTGACGCATAAACGAACGAATTCATACGCTTCGACTGGTGCATTGATCACGACGGGTTGACCTTTGGATGGATTGATTCCCAATTTGATGGCAAGTTTGGCAAATTGAGCGAGTTGTTTTTGTGTTGGCATAAAGCGTACTTCCTTTCATTTTTTCACTGTATTTGTTGTACACCTAAAAGTTGAGAATCGGCAATATTAATACAATGGATGTCCATATAAAAATACGATGGTTCAACCATCGTATAAAAATCATTCAGTCATAAAATGATGCGACATGGTATGTATTGGAGGCATTCCACAATAACCA
>CALVCY010000050.1 GCA_944326175.1 uncultured Erysipelotrichaceae bacterium | reverse complement strand
TTTAAGAATTTGAAGTTTCTCTTCATACGAACATTGACCCGCTTCTTCAATACGGATTGCCATAACTTTACGTAAGCACCCCCTTTCTGTACTTTCTGCAACAATAATATCACATAAAGTTTGTTTTAAGCCACGAAATTATACAAAAATGCACTTTTCTTTGCGCAAGTATGCACTTTGTATACGGAAATACGTTATTTTATTGACGTAAAGTGTAGTTATGATACAATAAGTGCAGAAAAGGGAATTTTATTATGAGAAAAGAGTTCATAAAGTTAATTGACGCAAAGCGTCGAGCCAAAGGTCTATCAAGGAAAGACTTAGCGGATATGCTTGATATGAGTCCGAAGCAAGTGAGTTTGCTTCTTAATGATGAAAGTGTTACTCCACGCCCAATGACAATAAATAAATTGTCTGAATTTGTCGGGATTGATTTAAACCGGGCAACAGGTCGTGAAGCATTGGACCTTGCCACACGGTATACAGTGGATATTAAAAGCGATGTGGCGCGTGTTGAAGTGTTCAATTTTGATGAGTTGAGAGTTCATCAAAACGCTATCCCTGAAACTCAAAAAACACTGTATCGGTTGGCAATCCCTTATTCATATGTGGATATGGCAAGAGATCCTTTTGGAGTAAAGATAAACACCGATCAGTTCATAAGCCTTGGTATTGATAAGGGCATGATCTTGTTTTGCTCCAAAACTTCAGTGGCCGATAATCCCGACTCTTCTTACATTGTCAAAAGAGTGGCAATGAACGAGCCGGTTATCGTATCCGGGAAAGAAGCCAAAAGTTTGAGATTTAAGGTTTTAGCAAAGATACATTCAGTCTTAATGATTATTAATAACGAAAATGAAAAGGAAGGTGAATAACATTTATGGCAGTGTCTAGATCATCCGTAACAGGAACATGGCATTACAGCGTTTATTTGACCGCAAGCAACGGTTCAAAGATCAGAAAAAGAAAAGACGGCTTCCGGACCAAAAAGGAAGCCCAAGAAGCCGAAGATAAAGTAGTTAATGATTACGCATTGTATTCGCTAAGTTCAAACGAAGACAGCGATATTACACTCGATCAAATGTACACACTGTATAAAGAAAAATTAAGCACCCAGTCAATCAACACTCAAAAAGTGTATGAATCTTACTATAGTAAGCAGGTTCTTCCGTTCTTTAAACCTGATACAAAGATCAAGTCAATGACTCCATCGGTTGTACTGTCATACAGGAGATACTTAGCAAACCAAACCAAGTTATCTAATTCGACAAAAAACTTTATCGTTGCTTTTGTTAAAGGCATGTTCCAGTACGGAGTCAAACTTAAGTACTTAAGAACCAATCCTTTTGACGTTTGTGAAAAGTTCAAATTAACACTGGAAGACAACGATAAAAAGGAAGAGTTACATCACCAGGTATGGGATATAAACCAGTTCAATACATTCATATCCACGTTCGATTTATCGGACAAAAAACAATTCGAGTATAAAGTGTTATTCACCTTGCTATTTGATACAGGGATGAGAATAAACGAATGCCTGTCGCTCACATGGTCCAAACTTGACGGCAATCAATTAACCATTGATAGACAGGCAATGATGGTGAATCGTGAAATAGTATGGTGTCCGCTAAAGACTGCTAGATCAAAACGGACTATATACATTACAGATCACGATCGAGATTTATTGTATCAGTTAAAAGAATTAAAAGGCCACATTGTTCCGCAATTAGATGATTATTTCATTTTCGGAAAGGCAAAAGCAGTTTCTAGTCTTCAAAATGTAAGAGACATATTCAACAGACATGCCGCTAATTTGAATCTGCCGAAAATCACGCTGCATGGGTTCCGGCATAGTCATGCTTCCGTACTCTTTAAAAACCACATGGATATTGCCTATATTAGCCGGCGGTTAGGTCATAGCAATATCCAGCAAACGTTAAGGACATATACACACTTCCTGAAAGATACGGTAAGTGTTGAAAATAACAAGGTTAATTCGATACTTTCCCACTCCTGATTCATTCCCATTATGGGAAAGCCCAAAAGATTCCCAAAATCTACTATACGGAAATATTAACTTTATAAACTTTATTAGGTTTATTTAATCAAAAATTAGGTTAATAAAGTATAAACATTGGATATGTTATAATGATACGCATGAATAAGAATTGGTTTGAAATCACTCACATCTGTGCACAATCCGGTGCGCGTACCGGTATTTTACATACCCCTCATGGCGATATCGAAACACCGATCTTCATGCCGGTAGGTACCCAGGCGAGCGTAAAATTCCTCTCTCCAGAAGAATTGGACGATATCCATGCTCAGATCATATTGGCAAATACCTATCATCTGTGGTTAAGACCCGGCACGGAGGTGCTGAATGCTATCGGTGGCGTACATGAATTCATGAATTATCATAAGCCCATGCTCACCGATTCCGGTGGATTCCAAGTCTTTTCGTTATCTGATCGCCGCAAGATCAGCGAGGACGGGGTGACTTTCAAAAGTCATCTGGATGGTTCACGCCTGTTCATGTCGCCTGAAATTTCGATTGGTGTCCAAAATGTGATCGGTGCGGATATCATCATGAGTTTTGATGAATGTATCCCTTATCCGGCAGATTACCAATACGCTAAAAAATCGACCGAACGAACGTTGCGTTGGGCCGCACGTGGCAAGGCCGCTCACGCTAGAGAAGACCAAGCGTTATTTGGTATCGTCCAAGGCGGAAATTACAAAGATCTAAGAACCATGTGTGCCAAAGAACTGGCCGCCATGGATTTCGATGGTTATTCCATTGGTGGAACCAGTGTGGGTGAAGACAAAGCCACATTTGTTCAAATGATCGATTACGCTGTCGAAGCATTACCATTTGACAAACCACGATATCTGATGGGTGTTGGTGCCGTCAATGACATCTTGGAAGGCGTAGCCCGTAATGTTGATATGTTTGATTGTGTGCTGCCCACCCGTATCGCACGGCATGGCACATTGATGACTTCCCAAGGACGGATCAATATCAAAAAACAGCAATATCGCATGGATTTTTCACCATTGGATCCCAATTGTGATTGCTATTGCTGCAAAAACTATACCAAAGCCTACCTGCACCATTTATTCCGTTGCAATGAAGGGTTGGGGCAACGCTTGATGAGTATTCATAACCTGCGCTTTTTACTCGCCTTGATGGAACAGATCCGCCTGGCCATCAACGAAGATCGTTTCGGCAGTTTCAAGGAAAACGTACTTTCCCGCATGGGATTTGATGAAAGAGGGTTTTAAACACTGATGCAGACTACAGATTTTGATTTTGAATTACCCGAAGACCTGATCGCACAAACACCTCTGCAAGATCGTTCTTCTTCCCGCTTATGCATCGTTGATCGGCGCAACCAGCACTACAACGATGCCCATTTCACGGATATCCTCGATCATTTGAAACAAGGCGATGTATTGGTACGTAACAATACCCGCGTGATCCCGGCGCGTTTGTATGGATTTAAACCAGAAACCGGCGCGCATTGTGAAGTCTTATTGTTGAAACCATTGCAAGATGATATCTGGGAATGTCTGGTCGGAAACTCTAAAGTGGTCAAGGTCAATACGGAACTGACTTTCGGCGATGGGTTGATGCACGCCGTTTGTATCAAGCGGGAAGAGGAAGGCATCCGACATCTCAAGTTTAGCTATGATGGGATATTCTATGAAGTGTTGGACAAAATCGGTAATATGCCGCTTCCCCCATATATACATGCCAAACTTGAAGACAAAGAGCGCTATCAAACCGTATATGCCAAAGTCAAAGGCAGTGCGGCGGCGCCGACTGCTGGATTACATTTCACACCTGAACTCTTGCAAAAGATCCAAGACAAAGGCGTCGAGATCGTCGATATCACCTTGGATGTTGGTTTGGGAACATTTCGACCGATGAAAACCGATACTGTGGAAGCGCATCATATGCATGCGGAAACGTATCATGTCAGCCAGCAGGCAGCTGATACATTGAATCAAGCCAAAGCACAGGGACGACGCATCATTGCGGTTGGTACGACCAGTGTACGCGTTTTAGAAACCGAATTGAGCCAGCATGATCATTTCGTCGCCACCGATGATGCCACTTCCATCTTTATTTATCCTGGATACAAATGGAAAGCGGTCGATGGGTTGATCACCAACTTTCATTTACCCAAATCCACATTGTTCATGCTTGTCTGTTCGTTTGCGGGAGATACCGCATTTATGAAAGAAGTCTATCGACATTGCGTCGAAGAAAAGTATCGATTCTTCTCATTTGGAGATGCGATGTTTATATGTTAGAAGCTAAAGATCCAAATATCATCAACTACTATAAACGCAGTTTAAAGGAATTGGACAACATCAAACGCATGGATCATAAACCCAAACTTTTGCTCCATGCCTGTTGTGGTCCCTGTGCTTGTCATCCTTTAGAGGAATTGAACGATTATTTTGATATCACGGTATATTATGCCAACAGCAACATCTATCCTGAAAGTGAATATCAACGACGAAGGGACGAATTAGTCCAAAAGGTTATTCCGTTTTTCCCAGGCGTCAAGGTGGTCGTACCACCCTATGCCAATCAAACTTATACCCAAGAATTAGCGCCATATGCTAAAGAAAAAGAATGTGGAAAGCGTTGTTGGTTATGCTATGAACTCCGTTTACGGGAAACGTTTGATTATGCCGATGCCAATGGTTTTGATTATGTCTGTACAGTGTTGACCATTTCCCGCATGAAAGACAGTCAGGTGATCAATCAGATCGCCGCATTGGTCGCTAAAGATTATCCATCCATCCAGTATTTCTATTCAGATTTCAAAAAGTGCGATGGTATCACCAAGGGAAATGCGATTGCACGACAATTGGGTCTATACCGTCAAGATTATTGTGGATGTGTCTACTCTTGGTTGGAACGCAACGCGCGAATCCAATCCAAATCCACTTCCATGGATTAGATTCAAAAACCCCAATATCCATCTCTCTACCCACGATATCAAGCAACTGACCGATCAAACAGTTTAAAAGGCAGCATCCGCACGTGCAGATGCTGCCTTAACGTTTCTCTCAATGAAACGATTTAATCAAACTGGTGGACCCGACCGGGATTGAACCGGCGACCTTACGGATGCGAACCGTACGCTCTCCCAACTGAGCTACGAGCCCAAGCAGACATAGTTTAAACCAGTTTGTTCAAAATTAAAAGCAAATTAACCATGGATGAGTTCACCACTGACTTCCAATGGTATGGTAAAGGAAACCACACCCATATATCCTGGGGCTACGTCCAACTCATCAAATTCGATCACCAATTGCTTGTCTTCATCAAAATAGAACGACTCATCCCCGTCCAGACCATCAAAATTCCATTCACTTACATCGCTATCGACCCAATACTGTTGGGTGGGATCATCCGCCATTCTCTGGATCATTTGAGATTTGATATTCTCACTGATCTGATTCAACCGATTTTGATCATGGTCAAGGACATCGAATAAAGACACCACACTTCCAGTGGCTTTATCGATAGTAAATGTACGTACGGTTTGAGTGGCGCCAGCCATAACGATATTAGTATCAAAGCGGATGGATAGATACTGGCCATTATCCGTCACCACCGAATAATGACTGATCAGATCATAATTTCCGACACTTCCTTCGGTATCCAGTTGATATTGATCGATCAAGCCCTGGACATATTCATCGATATCTTGATTAGCTTGAACCATCTTTCTTTCATTGATGGATGGAGCTTCGACCAATAAAGAACTATGATCTGTTTCATCTGTATACGTGGTGATGGTGACCACATCAGCCAATGTGCCGATGATCGGCACATTGGCCAATACATGGTTAAAACCAGGGAATACATTGACACACACCACAAATACGACAACGGTTGTTATCATGGTCAAACCATGTTTCAACCACCGTCGATTTTTGTTTTTTGCCATATGGATCCCTTTATCGATCCACGCTCTGGCTTTATCCCCATCGACTCGGGTTGAACCATAGAATGCATTCAATCGTGTTTCCATATCTTCATTGACTTCGTTTCTTCTATTCATCTTCCAAATATCCTCTCAACTGTTCCAACGTGCGGTACAGTTTGGTTTTGACCGTATTCAAATTCATTTCCATCACACTTGCGATCTCGTCCAATTTCATCTGTTGGTCAAAGCGTAAGTGCAATAATGTTTGTTGTTGCGTATCCAAATGCGTGATGGCATGCGCTAATTTGACATCATGATATTTGTCATCATCAGCAACATCATCCATCGTTTCACGATATTCCACTTTTTTCTGTTTTCTCAAAAAGGAGATCGAGGTATTGATCACGATGCGATAGATCCATGGATGGACCATGGTGATATCATCCAGCTTAGTGGCATTTTCAATGGCTTTGTATGCACTTTCCTGGACGATATCCAACGCATCCGCTTCATTGTTGACATAACGAAAAGCCAGTCGATAATATTGCTGGTAATGGGTTCTTAGATCCGATTCAATGGCTTCGATCAGCCGATGATGCTTAAACAACTTCAACCTCTATATATTAAACGATTGAATCGGTCAATAAGTTTCAAAAGTGATGGGAATCCAATGGGTAAGTCATTGTATTTCTTGATCAGACCATTATAAAAATGGTGTTGTTCCTGAAGGAACAACACCATCTTAATAGTTGAACCAAGTGATCCTTTGGACGCTGGCAGCCGCGCCATTACCGGCGATAGAACCAAATACGATGATATCCGCTACAGCATTACCGCCCATACGGTTTCCACCGTGCACACCACCGGTCACTTCACCGGCAGCAAACAATCCTTCGATCACATTGGCGTCGCTATCCAATACTTGTGCATCGGTATTGATGGTGACACCACCCATGGTATGGTGGATACCCGGAGCGATCTTGATGGCATAATACGGGGCAGTATCCAAAGGTTCAGCAAAGCTAGACCGGTTGAATTCCGGATCCGCAGCATCGGTGACATATCCATTCCAGGTATCCAATGTATTTTGTAATGTGGCTTCATCACATCCAATGGCTTGTGCCAATTCCGCGACATCTCCACCACCAATGGTATATCCTTTGGTGAGATAACCAGCGATAACATTGGAAGCATCGACCATTTTCTGATCCACGATCAAATAGGCATAACCACCGGATTGTGCCAATTCTGCGGCAGAAACGGCATCACGAGTACCGACTTCATCACAGAAGCGGAGCCCTTCCTGGTTGACTAAGATCGCACCATCCCCACGTAAACCTTCGGTGATCAGACCAGCGGTTTCCTGGTGAACGGTCGGATGGATCTGGATCTGATCCATATCCACGGTTCTAGCACCGATAGCCGTGGCCATGACGATGCCATCTCCAGTTACAGTTTGAGCATTGGTGGAAATGAATCCAACCAAATCCGGACGATATTCACTCACCATTTCCAGATTACCACCAAATCCTCCGGTGTCTAAGAGCACACTATCCGCCGTCACAGTGTAACTGGTTGAACCATCGCATGCATGAACCCATGTCACTTTACCCTTTTCTTCCACGATCAATTCATTCGCAGCGGTATTGAAAATAAATTCAACACCCAAATCTTTAGCATTTTGTTCCAATAAAGGCACGATATAGGCACCCACCGAAACTGGATACATCATACAATACGATCGGGGTATCCAAATTCGCCAGCCAATCGATGGCATCCGCACTATTGGAAACCAATGTTTCCACTAGATCATGGTCATTGAGATCATGACCACCCACTAAGGTATCCAGCATAAACAGTTCGACGGAATCGAAATATCCATTGGGATTGGCCAGATACTCGTTATATTGCGCTTCCACGGTATCAGTCAATTCATCCAATTCTGGATAATTTTCACGAGCATTGGCCAATGTGGCTTCCACACCGGCGTTTTCCGTAAATTCATTTTCGTCCTGATAGACGGTTTTTGCCGCATTCATACCACCGGTAGAGCGGCTGGTGTAACCACCGACAAAGGCAGCTTTTTCGATGACCACCACATCTGCACCTTCTTTTGCAGCAGCAATGGCCGCACTCATGCCGGCTCACCGGCATCTAAAACCACTACATCGGTTTCGATGGTGGTTTCACCACCGGCTGTTTCAGCTTCTTTGGCTACCAGATCTTCCGCTGTCAATCCAGCAGTGTCCAACGCAGCCGTGGCTGCTGCAATGAATGCATTGCTGGTCACAGTGGCGTTGGCGATGGTATCCACATTAACATTGTTGGTCGCCCCCACTTCTTCAGCTAACAAGGGTAATGCCATCTCACCGATATCCGGTGATTCGCCACTTTCCACCACCGTTACGTCGGTGATGGTTTTGGTTTCATCCAATGTCAACGCGACTTTGATCTCACTGGAAAAACCCTGGGCACTTCCCTCAAATCTTCCGCCTTCAAAGGTGTCGGCAGATTCGCTGGAGCAGGCAGTCATGGTAAGCACCATGCTGGCTGCAACCAGCAGATTTCTGAGTTTTCTCACACTTGTCCTCCTTTTCACGTCTCTCACGCAGATTTTTCATACCGAAACCATAAAAAGGATTCAACCCAAAAAGTTTGATGGTCGTACCATTTTAAAGCGATGTCTTCAAGACAAGACATCGCTATTTTTTATATTTTCCAAGTGGGATCGAATCCACGAGCGTACAACCCCATTGCTTGAGATGATCCATTCCATATTGATACTCATCTTCCCATTGTTCAAACGCTTGGGGGAAATGCGCATCATATCCGACAATGGCTTTACAGTTGGCCTTACCGGCCATTTGCCAGAACAATGGGTGTGGATACGTGTGGATATCATGGAGTTTGTCCCACGGGCGACCGTTGAGATTGTATTCAAGGATCACATCATGCGCTTTCGCAACCTTGATGATCTTTTCGAATGCAGTGATCACTACATCATCGATTTGACGATAGCCTCGCATGAAGACTTCCGGATGCGCGATGCAGCTGAATCGATCACTTTCCACAGCTTGGGTCAAGACATCCACATACAATTGGATATCCTCAATTGTAGAAGTTCCGAAAAAATCATGGCATTGAGGTGAACCATACTCATCATGGGGATAAGAGTGGTTGCCAAGGATCATATAATCCAGTCCATGTTTTTCAGCTAGATCACACAACCATGGTAATTTATCTGGATGATATTCGACTTCAAGTCCACTGTAGATCTTGATTTGACCATCGTATTTCACTTTTGCTTTCTCAATCGTATGGATGTAATCATCGAATTGATCCACTGACATACGAATTGGTGAAATATAACCATCCGGATAGATCCAGGGAGTATGATCACTGAAACCTAAAGTGGTCAAACCATTATGGATCGCTGAAACCACATAGTCATCGATATCCCCTTTGGCATGCTGACAAC
>CALVCY010000049.1 GCA_944326175.1 uncultured Erysipelotrichaceae bacterium | reverse complement strand
GGATCCACGAATATGCAATCAAAATATATTCCTTTTTTAACAAAATAAGTAGCTGCTTCACCAGCGTCCATGCAATAAAAGGATGCATTGGTGATACCATTGTGCAATGCATTGCTTTTTGCATTTTCAATACTAGAGGGTACCACATCCACACCGATCAATGATTTGACTTTCTCAGCAATTCCCAATCCAATGGTACCGGTACCGCAATATAGATCCAATATGGTTTCATCTCTATTGACACTGGCATAACCATAGGCAATCGAATATAAGCGCTCCATTTGTTTGGTATTGACCTGATAAAACGAATTCACACTGATGTCATAGGATAAGCCAAGACAACTTGCCTGGATACTGGGTTTACCATAGACCAATCGGTTATCCAATGATAAAACCACATTGGTATCATCTGGATGGATATTCAGATAAAAGCTGGTGATCCCATTGGTTTTGACCAGATCAGTAATCGGTTGGATCAATGCATCATCCAAATCCTTTTTAACGACTAATACCAGCATGATGTCCTGTTCAAACATCTTCAATACGACATGTTTGAATCCATCCTTAATCTGGGTTTGATTCAGCGCAGTCATCAGTTTAGGTAAAAACGCATTGGCAAAACCATGCTGGATCATACACGAATCAAAGTTGATCAGATCATGGGAATGGGGGCGGTAAAAACCATACGTCCAATGATCGTTTTGATAGAGAAGTGGCAACTGGACTTTATTGCGATAATGAAACGGACTTGGATTTTCTACCACATCATTTACTGGTACATCCATATGTGCAATGTTTTGGAAACATTGGTACACATGATGTTTCTTGAATGCCAATTGATGTGGATAATCCATATGCATCAATTGGCATCCACCACACTTGTGATAAACACCACATGGTGGGTCAACACGGTAGGGCGATGGTTTCACCAATGTTTCGATCTTACCAAAACCATAGTTTTTCAATACTTTAAGGACTTTGATCTTCGCCACTTCATCTTTGATCAAACCCGAAACGAACAATACAAATCCATCGACTTTGGTCACACCATAGCCCAATTCGTTATAATCGATGCACGTGACAGTATAGAATTCATTTTTCTTGATGGTCATACCATAAGGATACTAAAAATTCCCGGATTCAATCCGGGAATTTTCACTATCCGATTATTCGGTTTCTTCTTCGGTTCCTTCTTCCACTGGTTCGACCACTTCTTCACCGCCGCCTACAGTGACCGTCCCATCTTCATTGACGGTATTTTCACTCGGTTCCTGGTTATAAGTACCATCGGCTAGTGATTGTGCCAGTTCAGGATCCAATGGTTCAGAGACTGTTTGCACCCGTGGTTCTTCCATGGATGAACTCTTATTGAGGATCACATAGACATAATTATCACTATCCGCAAGATCCAAATCGTTATAGACATGGATCTCTAGATCATACATCTTCATCCCATTGTTTTGGGAAAAATAGGTATTCATGTCCAACACTGATGCAACCGCATTATAGGCTTGTTCCGCCAATGAAGTTGCTCCTTCGGCGCTGGTTGAATCATTGACATCCAGATATACACGCATCGTTGCCGTTTTTAATTCCACTGTAGCATCTTCCACACCACTAAGCGCAGAAACGGCCGATTCGACGGATTTGATCTGATCATTGGTGATTTGTGGATCCAAGTCATTATCAAAACGTGATCCGATCACCGGAGAATGGGTACCCAATTGGGCATGGATCAATTCATAACCAACGATGATGCAAGGAATCGCAAAAATGATCACACCGATGATGATGATCAAGCTTGCACGATCGATCTTTCGTTTTTTACCATTACGGACCACTTTCTTGGCCGGGGTCCGAGTCACTTGTCTTCTTTGGGTCATATCTTTTTATTTCCTGTGTGCATTACTGTACCACACAATCGTGGATTTAACCAATGCGCCGTTTCAGTGATTCCACCATCATCTGATTGGCCAGACCTGGATTGGCTTGACCTTTGGATAATTTCATCACCTGGCCAACCAAATAACCTAACGCACGATCTTTTCCACCGGCATAGTCGGAAATGGATTGCGGATTGGCATCCAATACGGCATCGATCCATCCTTGGATCGCACTTGGATCACTCATCTGCTTCATTCCCTTGGCTTTGGCCAGCTTTTCGGCGTCTTGGCCATTTAAGACATCTTCAAACAATTGTTTGGCTTGTTTGTTGGAGATTTCCTTGGTATCGACCATATTGATCAATTTGGCCAAACCATCCATCTTATCCTTGAGACTTGTCAGATCGATATCGTTTTTATTGGCATAAGCCAATACATCAGAAATCATCCAGTTGGCCGCCATTTTTTTATTGGTACAACCATTGGCTAATGTTTCAAAACATGCACATAAGCCCATATTAGCGACCAACACATCCGCATCGTAATCACTTAGACCATATTGTTCGACAAATCGTGCCTTTTTCGCATCCGGCAATTCCGGTAAGTTATTCACGATTTCATCGATCCACTTTTGATCCAATCGGATCGGGAAGATATTGGGTTCTGGGAAGAACTTGTAATCCACGTTGCCTTCTTTTTTACGCATCAGCACGGTGGTTTTAGTGGCTTCATCAAAACGCCGTGTGGCTTGTTCGATCACTCCACCATTATCCAAAATTTCCTTTTGGCGGGCGATCTCATAGTCGATGGCCTTTTCCACATTGGAGATGGAATTGAGGTTTTTGATTTCATTTTTGACACCAAAGACATTGGATCCCTTCGGTTTTAAGGAAACATTGACATCACAACGCAACGATCCTTCTTCCATCTTGACGTCGGATACTCCTAAATATAAAAGGGTCTGACGTAAATTTTCGACATAACTGGCCGCTTCGGCGCCGTTTTCCATATCGGGTTCCGATACGATTTCGATCAACGGGGTACCGGCCCGGTTGAAGTCGATCAGCGTCGCATCAGATAAATGGAATTGCTTGGCGGTATCTTCTTCCATATGGATGCGGTTGATCCTCACCTTTTTGGTCGAACCATCGCTTTTTTTGATCTGAATATACCCATTGCGTCCGATTGGATGAAACTGTTGGGTGATCTGGAAACCTTTCGGTAAATCAGCATAGTAATAGTTCTTGCGATCGAATTTGACCAATGGATCGATGGTCAAATGTAATGCCGAACAAGCCATGATGGCCATACGGATCGCTTCCCGATTGACACAAGGCATATAGCCGGGATGACCCAGATCCACTTCATTGACGCAACTGTTGGCAGGTGCACCGAAGTTGACCGGGGCTGCAGAAAACATCTTGCTTTGGGTCTTGAGTTCGCAATGGATCTCTAGACCGATCACGACATCGTATTCCATTAACGATCTCCTTTCATCACTTCAAATCCACTGGCCTGTTCAATGGCACTGGCCAGATCCAGACACAATTGATCGGTAAATGGTTTGGTCATGATGTTCGTGGCAATGGGACAGCCTTGTTCATAACCAAGGGGAACGGTGATGCTAGGCGCACCGGTGAAATTGCCAAGGATCAGCCAGTTATCGGCGATCAGATATTGATCGGACAATTGATCCGCGGACTCGTTATCCATTTTGGGTGCAATGGTTGGAGCAGCGGGTGCCAATAACCCATCGACTTGGTTGAACAGATCCATCGTGGCATTGACCAAAAGGCGACGGATGCGTTGGGCTTTTTTGAATAATTTTTCTTGATTGGCTTCAAATAGACCATAAGAGCCAATGACAAAGCGTTTACGGATCAATGGTCCCAAACCTTTGGTACGGGAGTTGATCATCACACTGGTCGGATCATCCCCATCCATACGTACGCCAAAACGTAAACCATCGAGGTTGGAATGGTTAGCACTGGCCTCACAATTGGCAATGAGATAATATGCCGGTAAGATGGTTTTCAACAGGGCTTCATCGTAGTAAACGGTTTGGATGGTCGCACCATTGGCTTTTAATTTATCCACCAATGTATTGAATTGGTTCAGGATATTTTCATTATCGATACTATCGATGACATTACCAATGATACCGATGGTTTTACCATGCAGATCACTGTTTAACAAATCAGCGTATGCCCCTGGTTTTTCATTGATACTGGTCATATCTCGATCATCCCGACCAGCCAACACTTCTAAACTGACTGCAGCATCTTTCACACTGGTGGTAAACACCCCCACATGATCCAAAGAAGAAGAATATGGGATGATCCCGTAGCGGCTAATGCGGCCATAGGTCGGTTTAAAACCGACCACGCCGCAATACGCTGCGGGTTTTCGGATACTATCACCGGTATCGGTACCAATCGCCATCGCGACCGCACCACTGGCCACCAATGCTGCCGAACCACCAGAAGAACCACCGGATATTCGGGTAGGATCATAAGGATTCGCAACTGGCCCGGTACTGGCGGTCAGATTGGTCCCACCCATCGCCAGTTCATCCATACTGGATTTGACCATGATCAATGCACCAGCATTGACCAGTTTCTCCACAATGGCAGCATTATATTGAGGAATATAGTTATCCAGGATATGGCAACATGCGGTAGTTTTCAGATCCTTGGTATTGACATTGTCTTTTAAAGCAATAGGGATCGCAGCCAATGGACCCTCTTGATGATGCAATGCTTCCTGGATCAATGGATGATCATAATCCACGAACGTGACCACATCATTGTATTTATCCTGAGAATCATGACATGCTTGGTTTGCCTTATCATAATTGGTTTTGGGATCACCATTTTTATATTGTTCAAACATTATTTCACCACCTTCGGAACCACAAAATGACCATCTCGCACCTTTGGTGCGTTGGCCAATGCTTGTTTTTGGGTAAATACGTTGGACACTTCATCATCACGGATGAAGGTGGTTTCATCTTCGAAACAATAAACCTGCGGATCGACGCCATCGGTATCGATGGCGTTCATCAGATCCATTTGTTTCAGTAAAGTATTGAATTCATTTTCGATATCCTTGACTTCATCATCGCTTAAATCAAACATCAATTGATGAGCCAGGGCTTTGAAATCGATCTGTTCCATTGGATTTCCTTTCTTTTCAAACGGTATTATTCTACACCATGGTTAAACCATACTAACGATAGGGTTCGACCATCGTCATGAATTCATCTTCGCTCATGGTTCGAATACCCAAATTATTGGCTTTAGTTAGTTTGCTTCCTGCGGATTGGCCATAAATCACTAAATCTGTGCTTTTGGAAACACTAGAAGTGACTTTGGCACCCAATGTCTGTAACAATTCCGTTGCACTGTTACGATCATAATATTGCAATGATCCCGTCAGCACGATGGTCAAACCAGTAAATGGCGAAGATTCCACTGTTGTTCCGGTATAAACCATATTCAATCCCGCTTGCTTTAATGATGCGATCAAGCGTTGATTTTGATCATCTTCAAAGAATGACACAATGGCATCCGCTGTGACATCTCCCACATCATTGAGTGCATTGAGTTGTTCAGAAGTGGCACTCATCAATGCATCCATGGTTTTAAAATGCAATGCCAATGAACGCGCCTGTTTGGCACCGACCTGTCGGATACCTAGACCAAACAACAGTTTTTCTAAAGAATTCGTCTTTGAATGTTCGATCGCGGTTAATAGCTTATCGGTACTCTTGGCCCCGAATTTATCCAAATTAACCAGTTCATCTTTTCTTTGATCCAATAAATAAATATCGGATATGGTATTCAAGAAGCCTTGTTGATGGAATTGTTCAACCCGCTTTTCGCCTAACCCTTCGATATTCATGGCATCGCGAGATGCAAAGTGAGCGATGGATGCCACTACCCGTGCCGGGCAATCCGCATTGACACAATAATGAGCCGCTTCATCTTCAAAGCGATGCAATGGCATCCCACATACTGGACAATGGGTCGGGAATACATAGGGTGTACTGGATTGATCACGATATTTTGGTAATGAACATACCACTTCCGGAATGATATCACCCGCTTTTCGCACCATGACCTGATCGTTTACCCGAATGTCTTTCAAGTGAATCATATCCTCATTATGCAAGGTAGCAAAAGAAACGGTGCTGCCGGCTAATTGAACCGGTTGAAGTGCCGCATTGGGCGTCACTTTACCGGTTCTTCCGACCGTGCAGAAAATATCTTTGACAGTGGTTTGAACCTGTTGAGCTGGAAATTTATACGCGATGGCCCAACGTGGGACTTTGATGGTAAAACCAAGTTGCTGCTGGAT
>CALVCY010000048.1 GCA_944326175.1 uncultured Erysipelotrichaceae bacterium | reverse complement strand
CCATGCGCTTTAACAAGTGCAGAAGTAATATATCATACTCAAGACAATTGTCAAAATGTTTTTTGATCCCAACTGTACACTGATGTAAGTATATTCACTGTGGTCCAAACTCTTTCACCGAGCCATTGGGCGCATCGATTCTAACTTTGCATGCATCCGTTTGCCAAAAATAATCACATACGCTCCAACACCGACAATATCCGCCAATATCCACCCGATGGGTACGGCCCACCAGATCCCATTGGCACCAAACTGTGGCAATCCCGCCAAGTAATAGGCCAACACGACACGCGACCCCAAGGAAATGATGGTCAAGACCAATGACATTGCTGGCATTTCGATTGCCCGATAAATCCCATATAGCAAAAACAAAGCGGCAATACCGCAATAAAAACAACCCACGATTTGAAGATAGCTTGCTCCCGCTTGGATCGCTGCCACATTTTGTGCGGGTATAAACAGTGTTAACAATTGTGGTGCACCCAATACAACGATCGATCCAACGATAATGGAAAAACCAAATGAAAGGATCAATGCATAACGGATGCCTTTATGGATCCGATCTTCTTTACCGGCACCGTAATTCTGGGCAACGAACGTGGAAAATGCATTGCCAAAATCTTGTACCGGCATATAGGCAAATGAATCGATCTTGACCGCTGCGGCATATCCTGCCATGACCACTGAACCGAAGCTGTTGATCAAGCCTTGGACCATCAATATCCCTAGGTTCATCACGGATTGTTGCAAACATGTCAAAAATGAAGCATTGAATATCTCTTTGATGGTAAAACCATTGATCCGATGAGTAAAATCCAATCGTAATATCGGATAGCGATAGCGCTGGTATAACCATAGTCCGATTCCCGAGACCCATTGAGAAATACTGGTCGCTATGGCAGCACCAGCAACCCCCATCGGGATCACGACCACCAATAACAGGTCCAAACCAATGTTCAATACGGCAGATATCGCCAAAAAGATCAATGGTGTAACCGAATTGCCGATGGCACGCAATACGCACGCATAATAGTTATACAAAAACACGCCGCCTAACCCTGCAAAAATATAAAAGAGATAATCGCGCATGTACAAAAGCACATTATCCGGTACGTTCATCCATAACAAGATCCAGTCTAGCAAAGCATAAACGATGATGGTCAAAACCACCGTCATAGAAGCAATGATCAAAAAGGATGCATTGATATCCTTGTGAAACTGGGAATCATTCTTCTGACCATAACGGATCGATAACATCGCACCGCTACCCATGGATAGACCCAATAAGATGGATGTCAAAAATGTCATCAATGTATAACTGGACCCAACCGCCGCTAATGGATTTTCTCCCAGAAACTGCCCAACGATCATGGTATCGACCACGTTATACAATTGTTGTAACAAATTCCCAGCCATCAAGGGCAATGCAAAAACCACCAATGCTTTGATGATATTGCCCTGTGTCAGTGTCATTGGTTTCATGAAAAGCATTGTAAAACAGAAAGCATGGTCAAACCAATATGAAAATGCGTCCACGTCAAGTGAACGCATTTTCAGTATCATTCAAGATCGAATCAATATTTACTCTATTGATTGTCGGCCGTGATCGCTTGTGCAGCGGTACGACCAGAAACGATGATTTCAACGATGGCATTACCACCCAAACGGTTACCACCATGGATACCACCCGTTACTTCACCGGCAGCATAGAGACCTTCGATGATATTACCATCCGTATCCAAGACATGACGATCCACATCGACGGTCAAACCACCCATGGTATGATGGGTCGATGGTGCCATGAACCGCATACGGATCGTACCGATCTCATACGTGGATGGATCATAGGAACCATCTTCATTTTGTGTCGCGGTACCGATCAGGCTGCGATATCCCGCTTTCGGTACATCGATCTCATCGGTAACACCCATGACATAATCATCATAGGAAGTGATCGCTTCGGTTAACTGCTCAGCAGTCAAGTTGATGCCGTTTTCAGCTAAGATCTCGCTCAATTCTTCCGGAGTACCGAAATACATACGACCTTCAACGGTTTGGCTGGAGCCATCATACATGGTCAGACCTGGAATAACGACGGATGGGTTGGACAATTCAACGAACACGCCTTTGACACCGTTCATTTCGATGCCGTTTTCAAATGCCATTTCACTTAAAACGTCACGTTCACTGGTTTCATCCACATAACGGACACCGGTGGTCGGATTCAAATAGATCGCATCTTCACCACCACCAAATGCCAAGTTACCACCATCGACCCAACCAAGTGGCATCAATTGGGTAAATTCCATACCGGTAACACCGGCACCGACTTCTTGAGCCATGGTGATACCATCACCCATCATGGAAGAACGGTTGGTCGTACCAATGGCATCGGTCAAGTATTCACTGCTCCAATAATCATTGGTTTCTAAAACTTCATCAATATTGGCTGCAAAGCCACCGGTTGCCAAAATGACACCTTTGGTCGCATTGGCTGTGACAGGTGTACCATCATACATCGTGGCATTGACACCAACAACACGACCATTTTCATCCGTGATCAGACTTTCGGCCGTGGTACGTAACATGATCTTATTGGCTTCGTTGGCATTGACCATGGCTGTATATGGTGCCATGAAATAAACGCCCCAGTTGCCGCTGTAGGTTTCCCCATCGATCACGCTCTGTAATTGACGGTTTTCACGTTGCCACAATGCACCGATCAAAGTGGATTGCGCGGCGTTATCAAATTCAGCACCCATGGACTCCAACCATGGTTTGACTTCTTGGCCACCAGTAATGAACTGATTGACAAGATCATAATCGCCATACACCCATTCGGTATGTTCAGCATTCGGTCTTAACCCACCGTAATACGTTTGGAAGATATGCAGATTAACGGTAGAGAACAGGGTCAATTGATTTTCATTGACCCCAGCTTCCAATTGGGGTTCAGCCCAATCCAGATAAGCTTGGATCTCTTGCTTCAACGCCTGTAAAGTCGGCAGATATTCTTCATGGACACCTCGATCAATCAGCATGGAGATATCCCCAGCAACGAATGGATGATCATCATCGATGGTGCCATCAAATGGTTCTTCGCTCCATTGCATGATGGTCTGTAATGTGGCGATACGGCCAACATCACTTTTGACTTTCTCGTAGGTTTGACCATTGTATTCACCGGTCGTTGCATCCGGATCTTCCGGATCCCAAACCAAATATGGCATCACACTTTGATATTGACCACCGGATACCAGGGTATTACCACCCATTTCGGCATTCTTTTCAATGATCAATACGGTATTGCCATCTTGAGCCGCTTGAGCACCCGCCATGATACCGGCACCACCAGCTCCAACGATGACCACATCATATGTTTCTTCGATCGGATCACCCGCTTCATGGGTCAAGGTATTGGCACGAAGTGCATTGACATCACAACCTGCCTGTGTCGCGGCATCTTCGACTGCCGCTTTGATCGCAGCAGAAGTGAATGTCGCACCGGATACGGAATCGACACCGGTTCCATTGGCTTCCAAGATATCGGCAATCACGATATCGAATGCCGGTGTACCGACATGTTCGGTTTCTAAATGATCGCCGACTTCGATACCTGTGATACTGTTTTCATCAAACGTAACGGATAAATTGACCGGGCCATTGTATCCTTGGGCTGTACCAGTATACGTACCGGCCGTAAATGCGACTTCGCCGACTTCGACTTCACGTGGAGTCAACGTGGATGGATCCACTCCAGCAGATTCAAGTGCCGCATTGGTGGCATCGATGATCGCTTGACTGGTAATGGTTGCGCCGGAAACAGTTTCCACTTGGGTGGATTGCGCAGCAACGATAGCAGCCGGGATCTGTTCGATCGCCGGATCGGCGATGCCTGCGGTTTCCTCATGAGCTGTGACGGTGACTTCACTGATTTCACTTTCCGTTAACGTCACGGAAATGGTCACGTCACCATTTCGACCAGCAGCAGTGCCTTCATACGTGCCGGGTGTGAATGAACCCGTTGATCCACCATTATCGGTGGAGGAACAGGCTACCAAGCTGAAGGCCATTGCGGCGGTCAAAACGCCAGACAATAACTTTTTCATTTTTCCTCCCTTTC
>CALVCY010000047.1 GCA_944326175.1 uncultured Erysipelotrichaceae bacterium | reverse complement strand
GAAAGGACCATTGACCTTATGATAAGTTGCAATGCAATGAATTCACGTATAACAGAGTGGTCAATTTCATGAATCTGTAGATGGCTCTCGCCTGCCTACCGCATTCCAAATATCAAAGTATATTTTTATATTGACAAGTGGTCACTTCATAACAGTGTTGAGTTCGTAAACGTAAGGCAAGAGTGCATTCGGTCGACTGCGCTCTTGTTTTTTTCATCAATTTGTGATTGAAATATTTTTTAAATCGATGTTAATTTTGCATGAAGAATAGTGAAAATGTCCACTTGACGAGAAATTCACATGGAAAGTTATTTTGTGTAAAATATGTGATAGGAGGTATTTTATGAGAAAAGTAAAAGGCTTATCCCTGGTGCTTTCACTTGCAATGATTGCAGGTTGCTCAAGCACAACGACAGGGACAAGCGAAACCGGCACTTACACCCCGGGAACCTATGAAGCCACTGCGGTTGGTTTCCATACCGGATTGAAAGTGTCCATGACGTTTGATGCGGAATCCATCACCGATGTAACGATCGACGCATCAAATGAAACACCCTCGATCGGTGGCGCAGCTGCCCAACAATTGGCTGCAGATATTCTTGAAAGCCAATCTGCGGAAGTCGAAGCTGTTTCGGGTGCCACTATGACCTCGACGGCTGTTGTGACCGCTGCCAAGGATTGCATTGCGCAAGCCAAGGGTGAAACTGAAGAAGTCGCTGTCAAGATGGAACCAGGGACCTATACGGCATATGGCACTGGTTTTAGATATAGCGAACGTATCAAGGTCGATGTAACGGTCAATGAAACCGAAATCGAAAAAATTGTCGTTGATCGTGAAAATTCCGAAAAACCTGCAATTTTACAAACCGTCATTGATTTGTTCGTTCCACGTGTGATCGAAAATCAATCTGTCGCAGTCGATGCTATCTGTGGTGCGACTGCATCCAGCAATGGTGTGCGTGCAGCCATCACGGATTGTTTGACCCAAGCATTGGTCGCCGGTGGCTCAGATGAAAGTGCTATTTCCGCTTTCCAAAAGGTACCTGAACCATCCGGTATCACGGAAACCATCGATACCGATGTTGTCGTAGTCGGATTCGGTGGTGCCGGTTTGACTGCAGCGTTAGCTGCGGCTGAAAACGGCGCCGATGTATTGGTTATCGAAAAGAGTGCGCGTATCGGTGGTAATGGTCCATTGACTTCTGGTCCGATGGCCGTCAACGTGCCTTCGCAAGTCGAAGCGGAGATCCCGGATTGGACTGATCCGGCCACGGGGGAAGTAAGAACCAAAGAAGCTGGTGAAGAACTGGTGGATGAAGACGCATTCTTGCAGGCATGGTTAGACTATACGACCTATGAAGGCCAACAGATGGCCAAACCTGAATTGATCCAGTTATTGATCGAAGAATCGGGTGAAACCGCCGATTGGTTACAAGACAACTACGGATTCAGTTTTGATCCAGCATATGGTTTCGCTGGTAACGTCTGGGCCGTTTGTGTCAACCACTCCGGCGCTAAAGCCTATACTCAGGAATGGTATGAAAATGCCGCTCAGCAATTGGTTGACATGGGTGGCAAGTACATGTTGGAAACTGAAGGCACCGATTTGTTGATGCAAGATGGTAAAGTCGTTGGTGTCAATGCGGTATCGAAAGCCGATGGTACTGAATACACCATCAATGCCAAAGCTGTCATTTTGGCGACCGGTGGCTTTGCACCGAACTCTGAAATGACGACCAAGTATTTAAGTGATGAATACTATCCGTTATCCGGTGAGTGGAAAGTCTTCGGTCAGCAGCAAAATGACGGCAAGATGATCCAATCCGCCATCGATAATGGTGCCGGTACATTCAACATTGGTGTGACACCGGCCGTCCATAATGCCGGTACGGTTTCGTTCCTGTCTGGGTACGATCCGATCGAAATTCCAGGACAAGTCGGCTGGCAGACCCAGCGTCAGGCTTACTATTCCGTCGCGGATATCCCGATGTCCTTGGGTAACGATAACTCCGCATTCAACGTGAACAAGTATGGCGAACGTTTTGCCAACGAAGAACGTACGTCCATGTTTGATCCATGGAAGGGTGGTAATATCTACTACAGTATCTACAGTCAGGATAGACTGGAAGAAATCGCCGAGACCGGATTTACGGAAGCCTTTGCCGGACCAAGTGGCAGTTATTTGGGTTACTATGGCAGTCCGATCCCGACCAACACACCGCTTCCAGAAATGTTTGATGTGTTAGCGGATGCTGAAAATTCCGGTATCGTCGTTAAAGCCGATACGTTGGAAGAATTGGCTGAAAAGTTAGGCATGGATGCTGAAGTGTTGACCAATACGGTCGAGACCTATAATAGCTATTGCGAAAACGGAGAAGATCCGGATTTTGGAAAAGCTGCCAATCATCTGGTCGCGATCGGGGATGGTCCGTACTATGCCATCAAGATGGCTCCGTATGCCTACAATACCTGCGGTGGTTTGGATATCAACACTAACATGCAGGTATTAGGAACCGATGGTGAAACCGTGATCGAAGGCTTGTATGCCGTTGGAACCGATTCTTCTGGTGTGTTGTTCACGGAAAGTGATGCATACGTTGATTTCGGTGGTGCAGCCATGGGATGGGCTTATACATCCGGTCGTTTAGCAGGTGAACATGCTGCAACGACGATTGCTGAATAAAGTATTTATCTTTTAAAGCATAGTGAATGGCGGACCGTATGGTCCGCTTTTCGTTATGCTTGAAACGGAATAAGCGTATCGTTTTGATGTGACGTAAAGTAAAGTGAGTTATTTGTAGGGAGTTTGGTAAAATAGTCGTATGGATTTACTAAATAACGAGAAAATCGATTACATCAAATTTGAATGCTTCTTCAAATTACCGGATGTTAATTATGAATGTATTTTGATGAGTCAGTATGATACGACCATTACTGTGAATGCCCATGGTTATACCACGCATAACCGTGAAACAGATTTTAATAATATTTGTGATTTGGCTAAACGGATCATCAAACAACATCATGATGATGATCTAGTCGATAATGATGAGTATTGGGTATTAACAGTCGGATATACGATGGTTGAACCATTGATCATCAAAGGACGAATCACCCGTGAGAAAAATGCATTCAATGTCGGATTATCCAGTGAGTTAAGAGAGCTCACGGGTGATTCGTATTTATGGTTGTTGGATGATGAGAATCGATTGAATCGGATGATGAGCTTTGGTTTGACCATTACCCGTTATGATGATGCATTATATGGTACGACCACATTATCTTTGGATATCACCCGTGAACAGCAAATGCTCGTTTATAGTGAACGTAAAGGGAATCGATTGGTCAGAGAATTCTCCCTGCATGATGTGATGATCGAGCAACTATTGAACAACATGGGAGAATTCTCTTTACAAATCGATCATGAACATTACAAGCAACCGTTGGTCGAACCATCTATAAAGATGGTTTATACCATGAATGTCCGTTATGATGGTGAAAAACCATTGCAATACCGTGGTAATTTCAGACGTTTCGATCTACCGGTCGGTTTTGATGCGATCATAAGTGTACTTAATGATTACATGCAATGGTTGATCCATACGCGTCCATTGGATAAATACATCATGGATCTTAAAGAAAACGAAGTGATCTATTATGAGGTGGAGTTTGAATCTGGTGGTAAGGTGTATTATTACACCTATGATGATTTTTCGTTAGTCGGGCAGATGGTGATGGTGCCAACCGGTGATGATAATCAACTGGAAGTGGGAAGAGCCGTTCAAGCCGAAGTGTTTGATATCGATAAAGTACCGTATCCGTTGGATAAGGTGAAAAGAATCGTTGGATTAGCGAATTTGTCGTAATACGACTAATAGATTAATCAAGTTGGCGATCAGATTTTGTGTTTCCTTATCCTATTGATGTTGTTTCTTCTTAAAACTTAATAAGAATAATGTAATCATTGCCAAAGATGTAATAAGCCAACTAAATGGAAAACAGAACAGTACATTTGATTCCGTCAAGTTATTCAGATTTGTAAGCCATAAGATCCTTGAACAACATGCAAAAGTTAAGATAACTAATGTTGTCTGCTTTGCTTTTCCAATGGACTTTAATGATGCAGATAATATGTCAATTACGTAATAAAGTAGGTAGAAACGCGACATAAACTTAAGGGTCCATGTACTTTTATTTATTAATGTTATATCCGTTGTAAATAGTTGAACCCAAAACTCAGCACCCAAATATAAAATTAGTGAAATACACGCTGTTGAGATGCCACCAATTATTAAAGCCCATTTGCAACCTTCTTTGATTCTTTCGTATTTGTGCGCACCATAATTTTGCGAAATGAAAGTTGCAGTCGACAGTGCAATTCCGTTTAATGTGATCCAGAAAATATTCTCAAGTTTTGCATTTATTGTATAGCTTGAAATGAAGGTGGTTCCAAGTTGGTTTATATAGAATTGGATTAGTATATTTGTTAGAGCAAAAGCAATTGATATAATCGCACTTGGTACGCCGACGTTTAGTATTTCGATAATTGATTTCTGAGCTGTTTTACAGTTATTTCTTTTAATTTGAACTCCT
>CALVCY010000046.1 GCA_944326175.1 uncultured Erysipelotrichaceae bacterium | reverse complement strand
CCCCGGTAAAATGCAAATTGATATCTTCCATGGGGATCACCTGGGAATATCCACCACCTGTGGCTCCGCCTTTTAAACCAAAGACGGGTCCCATGGATGGTTCACGCAATGCACCCATCGCCTTTTTGCCGATCTTGGTCAAACCATCAAGCAATCCGATCGTGACCGTACTTTTCCCTTCACCGGCTTTGGTCGGATTGATGGCAGTTACCAGAATCAATTTTCCCGGTTTGTTCTCTGCCTGGACTTTCGCACAATAATGGGAGTTCAATTTTGCTTTGTCAAAACCATACGGGATCAATGCGTCTGGATCGATTCCGCTGCGTTTGGCGATCGAGCTGATCGCCTCGGGTTTGACTGAGCGTGCAATTTGCAAGTCATTCATCGTGATCCACCTTCTTTCTTCCACTGAATGCCTGTCGCAGTGTCGTCATATCTGCATAGTCGATCTGTCCACCCATGGGTAAACCTCGAGCAATACGAGTAACCAGGATATTGGTATCTTTCAACTTGCGGTCGATATACATGGCGGTCATCTCGCCATCCATGGTCAATGGGGTAGCCAGAACCACTTCATGGATGTTTCCTTGATCGACCCGATCAAACAAAGTGTCCAAATTCAAATCTTGCGGATAAATACCTTTGGAAGAAGAAAGGACACCATTTAAAACATGGTAACGACCATTAAAGAAACCTGCATTTTCAATCGCGAGTAAATCTTTGGGAGAAGCCACGACACAAATGGTCGAACCATCTCGACTCTCGTCTTTGCAGATCTCACAGATCTCTCCTTCACAATAATTCCCGCAAACCTTGCATTGATTCACCTGGTTCAAACCATGCAAATCCTCGATAAACTGTACACGAATCGAATCCGGTAGATCCAATAAAGCCAGAACATACCTCTCTGCCGTCTTTGCTCCGACTCCCGGAAACAATCGCAATGCCTCGATCGCCTGTTGAATAGACTTTGGATAATTCATATCACTCCATTTAGATGATTGATTTAATGCTGCAACAATTTGGAAATATCCATGGATGCACTCAATGCTCCCATATCATCTTCCTTACGTTGATTGATGGTGGCATAGACTTCATCCAACGCCAGCTTCAGATAATCTGTCAAAATCTCTTTGTTTTCCACAGTGAGCAGATCATCATCGATTTCGATGGATTGTACCTTTCCGGCGCCGTTGATCGAAACTTTGACTGCACCGCTTCCAGCTGTTGCATCAAAAATCGTATTGTTGAGCGCTTCCTGTTGTTTTTCCATGTTGCGCTGGATCTTGCTTGCTTCCGCCATAAACTTCTGAAAATTCATATGATTTTATTACTCCTTGATGATCAATTGGTCTTGAAATACGGATTTGATTTTTTGTTCTAATGAATCGGATCTATTGGTCGTATTTTGATCGGACAAAGATCGAAATTCGACTTTTAACGGTTCCGGAAGATTGTGCGAGCGGAACAATGTCGCAAATTGCAGACGAAGATTCTTTCCACGCTCTTCATTCAGCGCATAGATCCGCTTGGACTCCCGGAAGGCATTTTTATAGAATTTTTCCAATTCGATCTCGGTTTCATCTTCATTGATTGCATCGATCACATCCTGATATGGACAGGTGACCAAAACGAAATCATTCCCTGCCGCATAGACATTGGATTGTTCCAGTAAGGATATCAATCGTGCAGAATTTAGATCGCTGCGAAATTGAAAGAGTGAAGCAAATCGATTCGTTTCCTCTAGTTTGATCTGTTTGTCGCTTCCCGCCAACAATGCGATGTATTGATCATCGCTAAGATCATTGACATTGGTATTAACACGATCTTGCGTGGTCGTATCTGTAGCTGAGGGTGAAATAGCTGGTTGAGCAGCGGACATTTCACTTGTTTTGGAGATGTCATCCGTCAATGATTTTTCAATAGTGGGAGAAATCGAAGGCAAAGATTCGGATTTTGCTTCAACCACGGTATCCATGATCGAAGTCATTCTATCTTGAGTGGGGGATGGATTCGAATCGATCATCGATTGATCTACGATTGATCGAACAGTTTCACCGACGGATTGTTCTTTAAGGTTAGAGTTTTCAAACATTTGGTGATCAAAACATTCCATCGTTTTTAATGCGCTGACCTGGAAATAGGAAACCAGATTGGAGACATATTTGAGTTCATTACTGGTTTTCAACCAAATATCGATCGCCTCAAGAAAACAATGTGCCGTTTGGTGATATGTCAATTGATCCATCTGGGACTTCGAACAAAGCTGTAGTAGCGAAGTATCTCCAGTATATAGATAGCAAACGGCTTCTTTGAACAGGTTCATCAAATCGTTGATCAAACGACGCAGGTCGATTCCATTTTGATCCATGGTGTCCACCATATCAAATGTGGTTTTGACATCTTTATGCATCATGGCTTCGATCAGTTTTAACTTAGTTTCGATACTGGTGATCCCATAAACATTGTTGATCACTTCACTGGATAAGTGGTCTCCACTATACGCAATGCATTGATCCAAAATGGATAATGCATCCCGCATCCCACCATCGGCCAATGAAATGATCGCATCCACAGCAGATGGATCATATGCAATGGACTCTTTATCCATGACATATCGCAATCGTTTACCCATATCCGCACTATCCACTTTTTTAAAATCATAGCGTTGGCAACGGGAAATGATAGTGGGCAGTACTTTGTGGGGCTCGGTAGTTGCCAAAATGAAAACTACATACGCCGGTGGTTCTTCCATCGTTTTCAATAACGCATTGAATGCTCCACTGGATAACATATGCACTTCATCAATGATGTATACTTTGAACCGACTTTGCATCGGTGGAAACTTAACTTGATCGATGATCGAACGGATCTGATCTACACCATTGTTACTAGCGGCATCGATTTCAATGACATCCGGATTGGATTCTTCATTGACACTCATACAGTTGGCACAATGATTGCATGGATGATTGGCTTTATCTTGATCAGTACAATTGATGGCTTTTGCCATCAATTTAGCAATGGATGTCTTACCGGTCCCCCGTGGTCCGCAAAAAAGATAGGCATGTGCGATTTTATCATGCTCAATTGCATGTCGCAGCGTTTGAACAATGACATCCTGTCCCACGACATCATCAAACGTTTGCGGTCGATAGGTCCGATATAGTGCCTTATAACTCATGCCGTTTTTCCTTTCCGCTTGGATTTGAAATAAGATTTCAACAAGGCTGCACACTCATCACGACGAACACCAGATACGATGGCAGGATAATGGTTAAAACCATGAATATCGCTTATCGATATAACAGTATCGGCACATCCGCCTTTCGGATCTGAAGTCCCATAAACGATCTTATCGATCCGAGATTGAATGATTGCACCCATACACATCATGCAGGGTTCCAATGTCACATACAGAACGCATTCCTCCAGACGCCAACTTTTTAATTTTCGGGACGCTTGGCGAATAGCACGGATTTCCGCATGATCGATTGCCTGTTGAGAATGCTCTTTTTTATTATACGCTCTAGCGATGATTTGACCATGATAAACGATGATACAACCAACAGGTACTTCATCGATCAAAGCGGCGTGTTGTGCCAACTGAATGGCTTTATCCATGTAATATGAATCGTCGTGTGTTTTCATAGATATAAAAAATGGTACACACAAGACTTACTTGCCGTAGTGCTGCTACCTTCCGGTCCTGACACGATTAGGATAAGCTTGTTGTACCACAGAAATTATATCAAACTTTATCGATTCGTCCACTAAAAGCAAATAAGGAAGCCGACGGCTTCCTTACAAATGTTTCACGTGAAACATTTTATTTTGTGTTTGGTGTTAATACCTTCTTGCCACCCATGTAGGGTTGCAAAACTTCAGGCACACGAATGGATCCATCTTCCTGATAATTATTTTCCAGGAAAGCAATCAGCATTCGTGGTGGTGCCACGACCGTATTATTCAACGTATGTGCAAAATACTTCCGTTTGTCATCACCTTGAATACGGATTTGCAACCGCCTTGCCTGTGCGTCACCCAAATTGGAGCACGATCCAACTTCAAAATACTTCTGTTGTCGCGGCGACCATGCTTCAACGTCACAAGACTTCACTTTTAGATCTGCCAAATCACCACTGCAGCATTCAATGGTTCGAACAGGGATATCCAGTGTTCTGAAGAAATCTACCGTATTTTTCCATAATCGGTCATACCACATCATGGAATCTTCAGGTTTACAAACCACGATCATTTCTTGCTTTTCAAACTGATGAATCCGATACACGCCACGTTCTTCGATACCATGCGCACCAACTTCTTTCCGGAAACATGGCGAATAAGATGTTAGCGTATACGGTAAGGCTTTTTCATCGATGATCGTATCAATGAAACGACCGATCATCGAATGTTCACTGGTGCCGATCAAATACAAATCTTCACCTTCGATCTTGTACATCATGTTGGCCATTTCATCAAACGACATGACACCATTGACGACATCGCCATGGATCATAAACGGTGGAATCACATAGGTAAAACCACGGTCTATCATGAAATCCCGCGCGTAGGTCAAAATGGCCGAATGTAATCGAGCTACATCTCCCATCAAATAATAGAATCCATTACCACTGGTTTTACGTGCACTATCTAAATCGATCCCACTCAAACTCTCCATGATATCCACATGATAAGGAATCTCATATTCCGGGACCAGCGGTTCACCAAACCGTTCACGTTCGACATTTTCACTGTCATCTTTTCCGATCGGTACTGACGAATCAATGATGTTAGGAATGACCATCATGCGTTTTTTGATTTCGCTTTGATATTCAGCTTCGAGTTTTTCCAATTCTTCAAGACGTGTTGCTCCGGCTTTGACTTCGGCTTTTATCGCTTCTGCTTCTTCTTTTTTACCCTGGCCCATCAACGCGCCAATCTGTTTCGACAAACTATTTCGCTTTGCTCGGATCTCGTCGCCTTCTTTTTTGCTTGCTCTGAATTTCTGGTCCAATTCCAATACTTCATCAACCAACGGTAATTTTTGATCTTCAAATTTTTTCCGAATATTTTCTTTTACTAATTCCGGATTATCACGCAACAATTGAATATCAATCATATTTTCCTCCTTAAAAAATAAAAAAGAACCGCCAATTTGGGACGATTCCTCGTGTTGCCACCCAATTTATGAATGTTTCACGTGAAACATTCATCACTCGTTCTGCGGATAACGGTCGCTTCCGAAATCTTTCGATTTGCTCTCCAAGGTGGATTCATTCTCTTTATCGGCGCATTTTCACCAACCATACGCTCTCTGATACGCTTCAAAGAATTACTGACCTTTTCATCAAGCAAGAAAAGTCTATCATCAAAACAAGTAATCTGCACAAATTTATTCCATAAATCGTTACATTTAACACGCAAATCCATCGATTCCCATTAAAATAATGCTATGAAACTCAAATTCGTGCTTCCAATCTTGTTGTTACTTACCGGATGCAATCGTGAAAGCGAACCGGAAAATACAAATTATTCCGAAGTATTTGCTGATACGCATTCAAAAACGGCACTGGAGGTCATCAACCAAGCCATTACGGATCTTAATGATGGTAATGTTCAAACTGCTTTGGATGCATTACATCAACGAGGTATCAATATTCCGATTGATATCACCACAATTCCATTATTGAATGATATCGTTCAATGTACCCCACTGACCAATGATCACAGTAATGCCGCATATATCGGGACATGTCCGATCGATGAACACTACCAAATGCAGGTTTCCATCTATGATCTGAACGCGGATTTTTGGTCGAGCGGATCGATCACCTTTGAACGGATCGATATCCCGGATAACTTGCAGGAGTATGGTTCAACCAAACAAATCCTGGATGATCTTTTATCCAAACGCCTAGACGCTCAAAACACATTGTTTGGTTTCAACACCGATTGCTTGAATGACCCAAATGAAAGCGGGTATTGTTTGGTTGTGCAAGGCCAAGAAAATGGTCAAAGTTATATTGATCAATTGAAAGCCCAGGCCTCCACTGTCTTTAGCCAATCTTATCTCGATGAATACGACACCATGCTCTTTAGTGGCAATGCCCCCATCTGGCAACTCGAACCAGACGGTCTGTATATGTCCACGATTCATGATATACTGAACCAGTCCTATAATTATGAGACATCGACCATTATGGCAACACGAGTGGATGGTTCATCCCTCTATATCAACTTATGTGTCAGCTATATGGATACAATCGATCCGACCGTGCATCAGATCGTATTGCAAGACGATGGTGAAGGATACCGTCTATATACTATGGAATAGGAGACCAAAATGACTCAACAAATCAAGCTCAGCAAATGCGTGGATATCAATCCCGAAAACCGAGCCCTGTTTTGCATTCAAAATAAATGTGTCAACTGTGGCATGTGCCTGAACCGCTGTAAACAATCCAGTGCAGTATGCGGTTTCTATGATAATAACGAAACCAAGTTCAAACATCAGATTTGTATCGGTTGTGGTCAATGCATCATGGTTTGTCCAACCGGAGCCATTGTCGAAAAAAGACATTGGGTCAAAACCATTAAAGAAACGATCGATCCCAATAAAAAAGTGGTTTTCATCACTGCCCCTGCGACTCGCGTTTCATTTGGTGATGCATTTGGATTATTGCCTGGTGAAAACGTCGAATCCAAATTAGTCGGAGCCTGTCGGATCATGGGTGGTGACTTCGTTTTTGATACTGCCACCGGTGCCGATTTTACCGTTATGGAAGAAGCCAGTGAATTGATCGAACGTCTGATGCATGATGGTCCATTACCAATGTTTACCAGTTGTTGTCCGGCATGGGTAAGATTTGCAGAAACATTCTATCCGCATTATATTGACCATCTCAGTACCTGCAAATCCCCGATCGCCATGTTGGCTACGTTGATCAAAACATATTTTGCTCAGCGTGAAGGAATCGATCCAAAAGATATCGTGGTCGTTTCCGTCACACCATGTACAGCAAAAAAATGTGAACAAGACCGTGAGGAAACCTGGGCAGCCGGAGAAGGAATCAAAGATGTGGATTATACCATCACAGTCCGTGAACTGGCGGAATGGGTCCAAGCATCGAATGTAACTTGGGAGCAGATCCCAGAGAGTGATTTTGATTCCATCTTGCCAAAGGGAACCGGTGCTGGTTTGATCTTCGGAAATACCGGTGGTGTCACCGAAGCAACATTACGTACCGCTTATTTCTTATTGAATGGAGTGGACGCACCAACCGACTTCTTCAAACTCGAACCATTACGTGGTCTAACCGAAGTCAAACAAGCAGAGATCGACTTGAAAGTTAAAACCATCAATGTGGCTGTCGTACAAGGGACCGCCATTGCTCGGAATTTTTTGGAACATTTAAAAAGCAATCCAGATCAGCATATTGATTTCATTGAAGTCATGGCCTGCCCAGGTGGTTGTATTGCCGGCGGTGGACAACCAAAATTCCCTGCCCCTCGAATGCAAGCCGTCAAACAAGCACGGATCAATAATTTGTATAAAGCTGATGATGCCAGTGAACGCCGTGCATCGTACAAATCACCGGTGGTTGCAGATGTCTATAAAACCTTTTTGGATAAACCACTCAGTGAAAAAGCCCATCACTACCTCCATACACCACATTACCTTGATCGCAGTGATGAATTGGGTTCATTGAATGCCGATGAATTGAATCAAAAGGCATTGCAAATGGCACAATAAAGATCAGGCAGCCTAATGGCTGCCTTTTTTCTTTACTTAACTTAGATTAATCTAATTTTAGCGTTAATAAAAGACGTATACTGATTTCAACATACGTCTTTTACCTTGACGATGCTTATTTTTCTTCGGTGGATGGTTCCGTCAGTGTATCATCACGCACTTCACCATCTTCTACGGTCTCATCCAGTGTTTCATCCAACTTCGGCACGATGGATATCGCCTGTACGCGGGCACCATCTTTCAAACTCATCAGTTTGATACCTTGGGTCGCTCTTCCTTTGACACCGACAGATTCCAACGAAATACGGATCATGATGCCATCATTGCTCATCATCAAGGCATCTTCATCGCCATTGACTGCACGGCAAACGACCAATGCACCGGTCTTATCCGTGATATTGATGGTCTTGACCCCTTTACCACCACGGTTGGACAAACGATATTCATTTAGATCCGATAATTTGCCCAATCCATTTTCACTGACGGTAAGGATATAAGTACCCAATATATTACTGGTCAAACCAATACAGATGCTACCATCGGTATTCATACCGCGCACTCCCATGGAAGTGCGTCCACTCGCACGGATACCCGTCTCACTGAATCGTACCGCTTTACCATTGGATGCCGATAAAATAATTTCATCTTCCCCACTGGTCGGGATGACTTTCAACAATTCATCACCTTCCCGTAAAGTAATAGCGATCTTTCCGCTAGCTCGGATATTGTCAAATTCTTTGATCTCGGTTTTCTTGACTAAACCACTGGTCGTGGCAAAGAAAAGATAATGGAATCGATCCTGGTTGGGATCAAGCGCAAGCATCGTCGCTACTTTTTCACCTTTATCCAAGGATAAAAAGTTAACGATCGGCACGCCTTTACTGATCCGAGAGCCCAATGGGACATTATAGCCTTTCATGCGATAAACTCGACCGAAATTGGTAAAGACCAACAAATAATCATGGGTACTCATCGATATGAATTGATCGATCAAATCATCTTCATTCATTCCCATCCCTTTGATCCCTTTACCGCCACGATTTTGGACGCGATAAGTATCGATCGGTAATCGTTTGAAATAACCATTATGTGTCAATGTAACAACGATGGATTCACGTGGGATCAGATCTTCATCTTCCAGTGAAGCATCTCCTTCAATGATTTCCGTGCGCCGTTCATCCCCATACTTGACTTTGATTTCGTCCCATTCTTTCATGACGATGGCTTCCACACGGGCATTATTGGCCAAAATATCTTTAAAATCGGCGATCTTGGTCAGTAATTCTTGATATTCTGCTTCGATCTTATCCCGTTCCAATCCACTTAAACGTCTAAGTTGCATGCTTAAGATCGCTTTGCTTTGGATTTGAGATAAGCCGAATTTACTCATCAATTCATTGACTAATTGTTCTTCTGTGCCTTTGCTATGACGAATGGTTTTGACCACTTCATCAATGGCATCGATCGCGATACGGAATCCTTCAAGAATATGGGCACGATCTTGCGCTTTTTTCAAATCATAGCGGGTACGGCGCGTAATGACTTCTTTTTGATGATCGTTGTAAACCTGTAGCAGTTCTTTGACACCACACAATTTGGGCGTATTGTTGATCAAAACGATATTGTTGACCGCAAACGTGGATTGCAACGGCGTCAAACGATACAGTTGATTCAAAATCACATCGGGTTGGGCATCCTTTTTTAATTCCAGATCGATATGGATCCCATTCATATTACTGGTATCGGTCAGTGCAACGATGCCTTCGATCACCTTTTCCCGAACCATTTCCGCTATTTTTTCAACCAAGACACTTTTGTTGACCGCATAAGGGATCTCACTGACGATCAAATGAGCTTTGCCATTGGATTGCAGTTGCGTTTCTACTTTACTGCGGATGACCACACTGCCTTTACCGGTTTCAAAATAATTTCGGATCCCACTGCGTCCAACGATGATACCACCAGTTGGAAAATCGGGACCTTTGAGTACCCCCATCAATGTTTTGATATCACAATCCGGTTGTTTCATCACCAATTCACAGGCATTGATCAATTCCGTCAGATTGTGTGGTGGGATGTTGGTGGCCATACCCACCGCGATCCCTTGATTGCCATTGGCCAATAAATTGGGGAATCGGCTTGGTAAAACCACCGGCTCCTTTTCATCGCCTTGATAATTGTCGATCCAATCCACCGTATCTTTATTGATATCCCGAACCAATTCCAATGAGATCTTGGACATTCGTGCTTCGGTATATCGCATGGCAGCTGCACCATCCCCGTCGATCGATCCAAAGTTTCCGTGTCCGTCCACCAATGGATAACGATAGGAGAAATCTTGAGCCATTCGCACCAATGCCTCATAAATGGAAGAGTCACCATGGGGATGGAAACGTCCCATGACATCACCAACGATACGCGCGCTTTTACGATGTGGTTTATCGGGTGTGGTCCCCAAATCATTCATGCCATAGACGATTCGACGATGGACCGGTTTCATGCCATCGCGTGCATCGGGCAACGCTCTGGACACGATGACACTCATCGAATATTCCAGAAATGATTTCTTCATTTCGCTGGAGAATTCGGTCAAAGTGATCCGACCGTGATTGAATTCCTTATCTTCGTATTCGTCGACTTCCTCATCGACGTTTTCGATTGGTTTGTTTTCCTGTTCGCTCACGTCAGTCCTCCTTAGAAATCAAGATTTTGCACATAATGTGCATTCTGAACGATAAAGTTTTTACGCGGTTCGACCTCATCTCCCATCAGCATGCTCAATACTTGATCGGCTTCGATCGCATCATCGATACTGACCCGTTTTAAGGTACGCGTTTTGGGATCCATCGTTGTTTCCCATAACTGATCCGGATCCATTTCACCCAACCCTTTGTAACGTTGGATATCATATTTGGCATCACCAAATTCTTGCTTGAGCAGATCAAGTTGTTCATCGCTGTAGGCGTAATCGGTCCGCTTGGCATTCCAGATCTTATAAAGCGGTGGCAATGCGCAATAAACATAGCCTTGTTCGATCACTGGTTTGAAATAACGATAAAGGAATGTCAGCAAAAGGGTACGGATATGAGAACCATCCACATCAGCATCGGTCATGATGATGATCTTGTGATAGCGTAATTTGTTCATATCCATCTCATCGCCGATCCCACATCCAAAAGCGGTGATCATCGACGCGATTTCCTTGTTATCGTAAATGCGATGTAAGTTCGCTTTTTCAACATTCAGTATCTTTCCACGTAATGGCAAGATCGCCTGGAAATTGGAATCTCTTCCTAATTTGGCACTACCGCCAGCGGAATCCCCCTCGACGATATAGATTTCGCTGATCGATGCATCCTTGCTGTGGCAATCGGCTAATTTTCCAGGTAATGACGATATTTCCAATACATTTTTACGTCGGGTGAGCTCTCTTGCCTTCTTGGCAGCGAGTCGGGCCTTGGAAGCTAACGTGGCTTTATCGAGAATGGCTTTTCCTTCATCGGGATGTTCGGCTAAAAAGCGGGCGAATTCACGGCCAAACATGGTCGAAACCATTTTTCTCACTTCACTGTTTCCCAATTTGGTCTTGGTTTGACCTTCGTATTGTGGATTGGGGTGTTTGACGGAAATGATGGCCGTTAGTCCTTCACGAACATCTTCTCCTTGTAATGTATCCTCATCCTTTTTGATGATCCCTTTTTCCTTGGCGTAGGCATTGATGACTCGATTGAGGGCCATACGAAATCCGTCTTCATGATACCCACCTTCAACGGTATGGATGTTATTGCAGAACGAATAGATGGATGTATTGTACGTATCATTGTATTGTAAGGCAACTTCGATCAATACTTTATATCCGGTCTCATCGCCGATTTCGACTCCTTCACAATAGAAAATTTCGGGAGTGATCGGAGTTTTATTGGCATTGAGGAACTGGACATATTCTTTGATCCCACCTTGATAAAAGTAGGTTTCATCATCCGTGGTTTCACCACGATTATCATGGAATAAGATCTTGATGCCTTTGTTCAAAAAAGCAAGTTGTTTAAGGCGGTCTTTGAGAATATCTGCATCGTAGTTGGTCGTTTCGGTGAAGATGGTTGGATCGGCTTTGAAACGGACGGTCGAACCATGAGCAGATGGATCACAATCTCCAATGACATGTAATGGTTGGGCAACTTTTCCCCCATTTTCAAAACGACATTGATACAATCGACCCTCTTTTTTGACGGTGACTTCCAACCATGTGGATAATGCATTGACCACTGAAGCACCCACACCATGTAAACCACCACTGACCTTGTACGCACCACCTCCGAATTTTCCTCCGGCATGAAGTACGGTAAAGATGGTTTCGACCGTAGAGATACCGGTTTTATGATGGATCTCTACTGGCATACCTCGGCCATTGTCTTCCACACGGATGATATTATCTGGTTCAATGGTGACATCAATGGTATCGGCAAAACCCGCCAATGCTTCATCGATGCCATTATCCACGATTTCCCAGACGAGATGGTGTAAACCACGGGCAGAAGTGGAACCGATGTACATTCCCGGACGTTTACGTACAGCTTCTAATCCTTCCAATACCTGAATATCGTTTTCGGTATAGGACGCTTTAGCCTTTTCCAATGATGTTTCTAATTCATCCATAGACTCTCTCCTTTTTAAAAATCAATGATCCGACCATGATCGATCGGGAATACTTTACCGAGTTGATCAAACCAATCCAATTTATGGGTCGTGGTGATCATCGTTTGTGTGGTGGTGGAAATCATTTCCACAAAATGTTGTTGGTTCAAACCATCCAATTCACTCAATACATCATCTAATAAAAGGATCGGATCTTGTTGACATACTTCGTTGATCCATTTGCAGATGCATAGTTTATAAGATAAGATCAATGCCCGTTTTTGACCTTGAGAAGCAATGGTACGGGCATCGTTACCATCCAGAAAAAACCGGATATCGTCTTTCTGTGGTCCGACCATTGTCATACGGTAACGCAACTCATCATTTTTGGATCGATCCAGTTTTTCTTTTAAATGGATCAATATATTGGAATTAGGATCGATTCCACAATGATATTGGATTTGTGCGTTAACGGATGTATTCATGATATTGGAATACATTAATGGAAAGCATTGGTTCAACCATTGAATGAATTGGTATCGTTTATAAATCAATGCACTGGCAGCTTGTAGCCATTGGTTCGTGATCACTTCCAGATAATCTGGATCCATTGGCTCACTTTTTAAAACCAAATTGCGCTGCTTGAGCAAGGCATTGGTTTTCATCAAAGTGACCATATACCCATTATCCCCTTTTACCATTTCCTCATCGACAAGCTTTCGTCTTAATGCTGGAGAACCATCAACGATCGTAACATCCGATGGTAAAAATAATACCGTCAATATCTTTCCGATATAATCACTGGCTTTTTTGATGATCGTACCATCATGGAATATGGTTTTACCAAGTGGATAAATAACAATCTTGGATTGATGGGGTTTCAATTCTCTGGAATAGTTCAATTCCACCATTGCTTGATCATTTCCATGAGCGATCATGGCTTTGATGTCATTGACCCTAGGGGACCGTGTGGTTGCACCAAAATAAATCGCTTCCAGTAAATTGGTTTTTCCTTGACCATTGGCACCGACCATGAAATTTAATCCAGGATGTGGATTAAACGACACTGACTCCAAATTGCGAAAATGACGTAATCCAATGGATTCGATGATCATGCTTCAATCGTTTCGATCGATCCATCGACATTGACCACATCCCCGGGATACAGTTTTCTTCCCCGTCGTGTTTCTTTGATTTCATTGACCGATACATCATGTTCCAACAGAAACGATTTGCTTTGAGCACCTGTATCGATAAACCCGTTATATTTCAGATACGATTGCAATGTGATGTAGCTGTCCCTGATCTTCATAGATGGATGATCTCCTTTCACGATACCGTTAAATTTTATCATATTTTAAGCGTTTTCTGTATCATGGTCTCCTATACGTGACTAGTGTTTTTTTTGTTAAAAGCATATAAAAATTAAAAATGATGCATTTCGCATCATTTTCTATGAATCAAAAGAAATGAATAATAACAAGGAGTTTGTCTAACTTATTGATTTGTCAGGATACAAGTTGTCTGCCATTCAGATGTATGAACTCTCATAAATTCAGTTCTTTCCAAATCTCCTCATGATTTTTTAATTTCAATGTGTCTTTCTTCTTCCGTTTTTCATAATCGTCAATGAACTTTAAGTCATATTCTTCTTCTAATTTTTCAAATACAATTTGTTTAATCATATTTGGAATAATGCATCTATAAACTCTAGATCTACTCTGCAATACTTTGGTTTCGATATCATGAAATCTCATGTGCACGATACTCATATTCATGACTTTTACTTTGGTATATTATTTCATTCGACAAATTGATTAATTTGATTTTCGATTCCTTGATCTTACCACCAACATCATTTTATCTATTCATTTCTCGGTGGTACTGCACGGTTCATTGATATCCTCACATTTCTTAGGATTTTCAAAGTCAATGACTCTGCTTTTTCATCGATCTTTATATATATAACTTTCGTTGAAGAACATCTAGTATCTCGATAGAAGTTAGCGATGGCTAGGCCATCGGGAATTATCCTCTGCTGACATGTAATGTTTCACTTTCGAAGGAATCGATCATCGATATGCGCATTGGAAATATCATCGATCAATCTTCTAGAAGTCACATGCAAATCATATTTTTCTCTTAACATGGCCACTTGTTTCATCAAATCGGATGCATGATAAGCATCCAATGCATATTGGTCTTTCCACTCATCAATCAATATCACAGTATTCGGATTATCATATGGAAAATAATATCCATATTGGATACAACCATCCAATTTTCGGATCCGATCCACTCTACCGCTGTCCATCATTTCCTTAACAAACTTAGCAGCATGGTCTTTTTCACCGTGATACGTCAACAGCATCAAAAACGACATCATTCATCCCCCTCTCCTTTAAGAAAACGGATATCTTTGAAAAGCAAAGATATCCGTAATGGTTAAACCATTTTTAGTTATAGGTACGTACAGGCAATAATAATTCGATGGTATGATCGAATTCGATATTTTCGATCAAGAACGCTTTCATCTCGCCACTGAGTAAAAAGACCACCGTATCACAATTCAAAGCTCTGATCGCATCCCGCGCATAATCCCCACTGAATGCGATATCGATCGGATCTCCTTCATAACTGATATAATCCACAGTTTCATTGGAAGAACCCACTTCTTGATTCCTGGATGCAATGGTGATACCATCCCCGTTGACACTCATTTTGACAATGGCCATCCCATCATTGCGAATGAATGCACAACGATCCAATGCTGCCATCAGATCATCCACCTTCACCGTTAATTTCTGAGTATAACTGGAAGGGATCAATCGATCCGTTTCGGGGAAAGAACCATCGATCAGTCTGGATTGAACCAATGTATCGGTGATTGCAAATTGGACATAACGATCCGAAATATAGAATCGGATCTTTCCAGGATTTTCAATGATCTTATCCACATCATCCAATACCCGAGCCGGAATCGTCACATTGAATAATTCTGTCGATTCCACCGGGATCTGTTTCTGAGACAACCGATAGGAATCCGTTCCCACTGCGGTCAACATACCATCCAGGTTTCGAAAATTGACACCGGTCAATACTGGACGTTGTTCTTTTTTCGATACTGCGAATGTGGTTTGATGGATCAAACTCATCAGGTCTGACGCTTCGATATCGAGATACGTTAATGGATGTTTGATATCGATGTCCGGATAATCCCGTGCCGGGATGCCATTGATCTTATATTCGACTGCATCCCCACTGATCTTGGTGAAGGTGGTATCCACCACATCCACTTTGACGGTATCTCCATCCAACCGACGGATCATTTCCAATAAATATTTGCTTTCCAATACGATCGCACCGGTTTCCGTGGTATTGATCTGATAATCCGGTTCATGGACATCGATGGTTTTAACGATCGTCATATTCGAATCGGATGCTGTTAAGATCAATTGATCCTCTGTTAATTCGATCTTGATACCACTTAAAGCAGGGACTGGTGAATTAGGAGATATTGCATGAGCGACATGATTGAGTGCTTTAAGAAAATAACGTTTTGAAATGGAAAATTGCATGAGCGGGGTGGCTCCTTTCTTGTACTATTATACGAATTTATTATTACTATACTGTGGAAAGTGTGGAAAAGTGGTCAGACCATCGAATTTTATTTACTTTTCGATGTGGACAAAATCGTGGGTAAATTGTGGAATCAGTTTGAATTGGGTTTAAGTTGTTTTTCCAGTTCATTGATCGCCATGGCGTAGGCCGGATCGGTTTTGATCAATTTTTCGACTTTGGTAATTGAACTGATCACTGTGGAATGGTCTTTACCACCGAATTCTGCACCGATGCTTAGATAAGGCAAATCCATTAGTTTACGGATCAGATACATGGATATCTGTCGAGCCTTCGTGATTTCTTTTGTACGAGTCTTGCTGGTGACTTGTTGGCGGGTCAGGTTATAGTAATCCGCAACGGTAGTAATGATTTTTTTTGGATTGATCCCAGAAGCATCCATGATCAATGGCTGTCCCTTAAAACAGGACATGGTGAAATGAATATCCACTGGAGTATCGGGATTGGCTTGGATGATACAGAATTGAAGACGTTTCAACGATCCTTCCAATGCACGGACATCGGAATTGAAATTGGTTGCAAGGAAAGCGATGGATTCATCATCGATATCCGTAGAAAATTCACTACTGCTTTGGTTCAATTTCTTTTTTAAAATCGCGACACTGGTTTCAAATTCTGGAGAATCGATGCCGACCGTCAACCCTTGACGAAACCGGGAAATCAATCGATCTTCGATACCTTTGATTTCGTTGGGGAGCCGGTCGGATACGACGATGATTTGTTTATGATTGTTGATCAATTCGTTATAGCAGTTAAAAAAGATTTCGTGGCTTTTTTCTTTATTGGCTAGAAATTGGATGTCATCCATCAACAAAACATCATAAGTGCGTAATTGTTCTTTGAATGCGTCGATGGTCCCTTTGCGAATTGATTCAGATACAGCTTCGACAAAGTCCATGGTCGGCAAATAACAGACTCGTTTGGTTGGATCATTGGATAATACGTAATTGCCGACTGAACAGAGTAAATGTGTCTTTCCAAGTCCGGAGTTTCCATAGATAAAGAGTGGATTATAGAAGCGACCCGGATTGTAGGCACAGGCTAATGCGGCAGCATGACATTCACGATTGCAATCCCCAACGACGAAATTTTCGAATGTATATTCAGCAGGTAATGGTAATCCCAGTTTGAATGCTTCATTTTTTGGTAAAGCATGGGACTTTGCAATCGGTGATGGAGTATGGCGCATGGATTGATAATGTTCGTAGTCGCCGGGCGAATAGATGGAAAGCTGAGTGGCCGTATTGGATAATTGCTGGATCGTAGATTCGATGATGTCTTTGTGTTCTTCGATAATACTTTGACAGATCGCATTTGTCGCAATGATGATGGTATGCTCTTTATCCATATCAGCTATGACAAGGCCAGGAACAAAAAAAGTATCGATGATCATAGGATCGATGACTTTATTGTTTTTGACTGTTTCAAACAGTGCGTTTTGAAATGGTTGGAATTGCGGAAAATCGCTTTGCGTATAAATAGTAGACATAGACTCACACCCAAGAGGTGCGTATAGAATAGCATGAATCTTCTATGTAAATTCATTGTAAATGTGGAAAAAATATTTTTCCACATTTCTACAAATTCCATAAGTGTAATGTTTATCGAATAATCTAAAGTTTTCCACATTTTTCCACATTTTATTTATGTGGATTAAGTGTGGATAGATCATCCACATGGGTGGTTATTGTGGAAAATGTGGAGAAAAGAGCGAGTATTTTATTTAATCCACAAACTTTCAACGGGCAAAAAGTGTGATTTTATCGGTTTTCCACAAACTTATCCACAATTTCCACAATAGTGGAAAACTTGCTATTGTGGATTGTGGAAAAAACAGAACATTTTAAACATGATCTATTTTGATAATATTATTCGCAACAAATCTATTATCAATATATGAATGTTAGGTACTGTGTTATTGAGGAAATTACTTTCTTGTATTACATTTCATACACAGGGGGCGTACAATGACCACTATTTCTTTGAAAATTGATGATGATGACAAAAAGCTTATTGATGAATATGTCAAAGCAAAGCATTTAAATTTATCTGAATTTATAAGAAATACTATTTTGAAAAAAATTGAAGATGAAATGCAAATGAGTGAACAATTCGTAAAAGAATTAGTAAAAGCAAAAGAAGACGCAAAGAACGAAAGACTGTTTACTTTAGAAGAAGCTCGTATGGAGTTAGGTATTTGATGTATCAAATTAGATTTTCCGATTCTGCTTTAAAAGATCTAAAAAAATTAGGTAAAAGAGCTTGTAAATTGATTATTCATTGGATTGAGAAGAATTTAGTAAATTGTATTGATCCACGTCTGCACGGGAAGGCTTTGACTGGAAACTTGAAATGTTTTGGCAATTTCGTGTTGGAGATTATAGGTTGTTTGCAGAAATTCACGATGATATTTTAATCATTGAAGTGATCAAAATAGGACATAGAAAAGAAATATATAAAAGAATATCCTACTGATTGTCTATTACTAGATCATTCGAATGAAATATGTCACTTTAATTGAGTTCTTTAATATTCAAAGATAAAAAAACTATCTGGGGGTACAAAAAAAGATGTGATTGTCACATCTTTTTTTGTAATTTTTATTCTTCGCTGACGATTGTTTCATCTAGTTCAACGATTTCAACTGTAACGTCATTATCGTCATCACTATCACTTAAATCGATATGATCGCCAAGATCTACTTCTTCATCCGGGATATAGCGCAAAACGATATGCCGGTTATTACCTTCACCTTCACTGGCCGTGGACAGATTATGCCAGTTCGCCAATGCTTGGTGGATCACCTTGCGTTCATCATTGGGCATCGGCTGAAGTTCGGCATCCACATGGCTGCGCTGGACTTCTTTGGCAGTATTTTTGGCAGCACGCACGATTCTGGAATAGCGGTGATGCTTATAGTTGTTGATATCCACGAAGATCGGATATCTGTGTTTGAATTCACCCTGAACCGCTGCATTCGCTACGGTGTTGATGGCTTTTAATGTATTGCCACCTTTACCGATATATACGGCGTTGTTGGTCGAGGTGATATTGACATTCCAGCCATCCCCTTCACGGTTGAGGCTGATTTCCATTTCGATGCCGTCGGGATCGATCTCGGAAAAGAATCCACCCAGATAATCAAAGAGGAACTCTTTGATATCATCCATGCAATAGGCTTCGATGATGCATTCTTTGCCTTCATCGGGTTCGGATGGTTGAACCACCTTATATTTCAATTCTTCAAGTGCACACCCTTTGGCTTCACAGGCCTGTTGCAATGCACTGTTTAAATCCTTACCGCTGTATTGTTCCATAAGATCACACCTTCTTGTCGACTACATATTGAATGAATACTGTTTTGAATATGGTTACCAAAGCAGAAATGGTCCAGTAGATGATCATACCACTTGGCCAGATCACCGATAAGATCAGAATCGGGATCATCATCAGATACATGGAATTGCCCATTGGGTTCTTCTGTTCCTGATAACGGCGATGTTCTGCTTCCGCTTTTTTCTTGGCCCGCTGTTTGGCCAAGAACTGCGGAATGAACATCGAACCCACCTGTGCGGCCATCATGATGACAAACAAAATCACATATTGCCATTGTCCGTTGGTGAAACCATCCCATGGTGTTTGTTCCAAATGCAAACCAAGGAATTCACCACTGGTCACGATCGGAGAACGTTGCATCGCTTGGAAAATCGCAAAGATCAACGGGAATTGTAAGAACATTCCAAACATCGCTGAGAATGGATTGATCTTGTATTTGCTGTAAAGACTTTGCATTTCCTGTGCCATACGCATCTTGGACGCATCATCGGTCTTATTGGCATATTTATCCTGGATCCGTTGCAACTCAGGTTGGATCAATTGCATCCGTTGCATACTGATCTGGGATTTGATGGTCAAAGCCACGATCACGATGTTGGCAATGATGGTTGCTGCTGCAATACCGCCGGCCGGACCAATATAGTCGGCACTATAGTTGATGATCTGACAGATCGGCCATACAAAGATCGCAAACCATCCCGTATCGGATAATGTTTCCATAAACGGTGTATCCTTGGCGATCATGATGATATTGCCAGCTTCATCTTGCGGAGCGGTACAGCCAGTCAGTGTGAATACACCGACGATGGCAACCATGAAAAGCAACATTTTTTTCTTGTTAAATTTCATGAATACTCCTTAATTACTAAATGAAAAGCTATTCCATTATAACTTTATTCAATAGCTTTTCCAAAAACTTTTTATTGGTGGCAAAATCATTGCAAAGATAGAGTTTACGAACGATTAAAACTCCATCATATGGAAAACTTTCAAAATCGATAAGATCCTGGATCATCATACGTAACTGTCGTTTGATGTGATTTCGGGTTACGGCGTTGCCGATTTTCTTGGAAACGGATAATCCAAAGCGGGCATACGGTTCACTTTTGGGATGGATGTATAAAATAAAGGATGGACTAACCAATACATGATCTTTTTTTCGAATCATGCGGAACTCTTCGTTTTTAAGGATGCGGTATTTCTTTTTCATTGTTATTCATTATAAGAAAAAGCCACGAACATGTCGTGGCTTTATTTTATGCAGATAAAACTTTTCTTCCCTTGGCTCTGCGACGGGACAATACTTTGCGTCCGCCAACGGTGGCCATACGGGCACGGAAACCGTGAGTTGCCTTTGCTCTGCGCTTGCTGGGCTGATAAGTGCGCTTCATTGATAAAACCTCCTTTTTACAAAATCGTTATTAGTTTAATGAAAGCCTGATGAAAAGTAAAGAGAAAATCGATTGACAAACGTGATTCTCATAGGCATCACAATGGTCAGACCATAAAAATGAAAGAAATCATTGACAATACTACTGTACTAGTTATATAGTACAGTCATAAGGAGGGAATGGATGTTCGAATTCAACAAAAGCGAACCGCTGTGGCAGCAGATCATCCTGGATATCCAGACCAAGATCGTATCGGGCTATTACACTACGGGTACACAAATCGAATCTGTACGTGAACTCGCAACGATTTATGGTGTCAATCCCAATACGATCGTGAAGTCCTTATCGGTTTTAGAAGATAAAGGAATATTGAAAACCGAAAGGGGGATCGGAAAATTCGTGGATATGGATGAGGTGTCGATCAAAGAAATGAAAATCGAATTGGCGACTCGCTTGATCCAAAATGTGGTCAAACAATGTCAGGCGATGGGTGTTGATCAAGTGATGTTCGATGCAATTGTAAAAAAGGAGTATACGCATGAGTGAAATGAATACGGATGTAATGATCAATATTGATCATGTTACAAAATCCTATGGTTCAACCAAAGCACTGGATGATTTTTCCTTACAGTTGACCAGTGGAAAAATCATTGGACTATTAGGTCCAAATGGAAGTGGTAAGACCACGTTAATGAAAATATTAGCAGGTTTGATCCACGATTATAAAGGATCGGTAACGATCGATGGTCATACCATCGATCCTTATACCAAAAGTATCGTGGCTTATTTATCCGATGAGCCTTACTTTCCTAAATGGATGAAGATCCGTGATGGGATCAGGTTATATCGTGACTTCTATCCTGACTTTGATGTGGAAAAGTGTCTGCATCTGATCAAACAGATGGAATTGGATCCCAATATGTCCATCAAATCCATGTCCAAGGGAATGAATGAAAAATTCTTATTGGCTTTGTGCATGTCACGTAATGCATTGGTATATATCCTGGATGAACCGATCGGTGGTGTCGACCCTGCGGCTCGCCAGGAAATCATGGATACGATCTTATCCAATTACAATCCTGAAGGATTGATGCTTATATCCACCCATTTGGTCAAGGATATCGAGCGGATCTTTGATGAAGTGGTATTGATCAAACAAGGCAATGTGGTATTACACCGCAATGCCGAAGCATTAAGAGAAGAGCGTAATCAAAGTATCGATGATTTATTTGTGGAGGTGTTCCGTTATGATGCGTTTAATTAAATTGGAATTGACTCAGTGTAAAAACCAATACATGACACTGATGTTGATCATTTTAGGTGGATTCTTTTTATTGGGATTTGCCGGGTATCATTTGGAAGCATTCAATGGAATGAATAACATGGAAGATATGGTTTCGACCATCTATGGTGTAACAGCATTCGTGTTTATGATGGGTGTGACCGTATTGTGTTTTGTGGTATTGGTCCGCGTCTTTTCGACCTTTGCATCGAGCATGTTCAATCGGAATGGTTATCTTTACAATACATTACCAGTCACTTCATATGAATTGGTGGGTAGTAAGATCATTTCAGCCTTTATTTGGTTGACCATCTTTGGATTGGTATTGTTGTTTTCAATGGTGGTGATGACCATTGGGATATTACTGGCGGTATTGTTTGACAATATGGATATTTTTAGGCAATTGATCGCTCAAGTGGATCTGCGGGATGTGTTGAACCGTTGCATTTATTTCTTTATGGCACTGTTTGATGGGAATGGTTATTATTTCTTCCAAAGTGTGATGACGATTTTATCCACGATATCCATTGGTTATACCATCATTACTTTGGTTCATCTTCCAATCATTCAATTGATGAAAAAACCATTACGTTATGTGATCTATATGGTCGTGATCATTTTGATGATCTTGGCCTTGGAATACATTGATATTCCCTTCTTGGATACATGGATGGTTTTGACCATTATTGGAATTGTAGGATATGGTCTAACCAGTTACCTAGTCGCCAATAAGATCGACGTTGCTGGATAAAGGAGAAAGATTATAAAAAGTAAAAGCATGAGCCATTTGGATAGGCTCATGCTTTTACTTCATTCCATTTGAAATCAACCAAGGAATTGCTGGATCACAAAAATTTGCGTTATTTCAATCGCAAGTAGTAAGATAAATAGGCATGACTCGACCATTGATCCAATGGTCGAACCAATCCATCGTTTCAAGGAGGAAAGATGAAGAAATGTTGAATTTTGATAAAACAGAAAGGATGATCAAATACTAGTTCAACGTATGTTTTAGGAAGGAGACCGTATTCCGGTATTTGGTCAGGATCATATTTTTTTATGGTTTAACCATGGAATACGGTGGACTTTATGAAACGGCTTCATTTTGTTTTAAATCATTTAAAGGGATATCAGCTATTGATGGTATTGACCATCATCGTGACTATTATTTATGCTGGTTTGAATTTGACAGCATCCCTTGTCTTTTCCTATGTCATCGATAATGTCATCGGTGGTTCACCCATATCCAATCCATTGACCTATATGGTCAATACCATCGTCGGTGGCATCGATAACGTCAAATCTCATTTTTGGATATTAGCTATATTATTGATCGCTATTTATATATTGGTTGCATTATTCATGAGTTTTCGCCAACGCCAGCAAGGTGTCGTTGCTGAAAACTTGGTTGAAACCATCCGAAATGATCTGTATGACCATATCCAACAGCTTCCCTATAAATTTCATGTTTCGACGAATACTGGTGAATTGATCCAAAAATGTACCAGTGACGTGGATATGATCCGTCGTTTTTTTAGTGGTCAGCTCTGTGAGATCTTCTATATCCTTTCCACTGCCATCATCGCATTGATCGTCTTATATATGATCAATGCGAAACTGGCACTATTTGCTTCCATTTCCTTACCGATCATCTTTGTTTATTCCTATTTGTTTTTCAAAAAAGTGCAACAACAGTTTTTACTTTCGGATCAAGCCGAAGCGATCATGACCACCAAGATCCAGGAATCCTTATCCGGAATCCGGGTGGTCAAGGCATTCAATCGGGAAAAGTATGAAGTGGATCGATTCGCTCAAACCAATCAAGAGTATGTGGATGTCACCTATAAGATGATCCAAACATTGGGTGGATACTGGTCCAGTTCCTATATGATCTGCTTATTGGGCATCTTATCCGTGGTGGTGATGGGCATCTTTGCAGTTCGTAATGGGGAATTGAGCATCGGTAATTTTGTGGTTTTCGTTACCTATCAAACCAGTATCCTTTATCCGATCCGAATGTTAGGAAGGATCATGAGTGACTATGGTAAAGTTACGGTATCCATGGATCGCTTGATGGATATTTTGGATACTCCGTGTGAAGATCTTTTGCATGGTCAAACGCCTGATATGCATGGAGATATCATCTTTGATCATGTCCAATTCAACTATGGGGATGACCATTTGGATGTCTTAAAGGATATATCCTTTAAGATCCATCATGGTCAAACCATTGCCATTATCGGTCCTACCGGTGCCGGTAAAAGTACATTGATGTATCTATTGACCCGTTTATATGATCCAACGGGTGGTACGATTACCATCAATGGTGTGGATATCCTGGATATCAACAAGAAATACTTACGAGAAAATGTCGGGATCGTCTTACAGGAACCATTCTTATTTTCTAGAACCATCGAGTCCAATTTAAGGATCGTTAATCAAAATGCCAGCGAAGAAGAAATGATCCATGCCACCTCCATTGCTGCGGTCCATGATGTCATTACCTCCTTTGAACGGGGTTATTCCACCATTGTTGGCGAAAAAGGGGTCACCCTTTCCGGTGGTCAAAAACAACGGGTAGCCATTGCCCGTACGTTGATCAAAGATACCCCGATATTGATTTTTGATGATTCATTGAGTGCAGTGGATACTGAAACGGATGAAAAGATCCGTCATGCTATCCATTCCATGGAAAATAAAAAAACCATGATCATCATCACCCAACGCGTTTCCAGTGCCAAAGACTGTGATTGGATCGTGGTGATCGAAGATGGTTTGATCAGTCAACAAGGTACCCATGATCAATTGATCCATGAAGATGGTTTATACCAGCGCATCAATGCGATCCAATCCAAAGTGGAAGAAGGTGATCATCATGAGTAATCGATTTGAAGAAAAAGATTTTTCCCAGGATGGTTTCAATTTATCCACCTGGAAAAAAATCGCGATATTGTTCAAACCACAGTATAAAAACTTCTTTATTTTAATTGGTTTGCAGATCTTGATCGCATTCAGTGATGTCTTGTTCCCGTTTTTGAATTCTACTGCCATTGATACGTTTACATCCAACCATGGCTCAGACCAGTTACTTTATGGTTTTATCATTCTTTATGTGGTCGCGATCTTATTGGTCGGATTATTGAATTACGTGTATTTCCATTACTCCGGTAAAGTGGAAATGGGATTTGGCTATGATTTGCGTAAAAAATGTTTTGATAAATTGCAAAGTCTTTCCTTTTCCTATTTTGATACCACACCGACTGGATGGTTGATGGCCCGTATGACCAGTGACATTGCCCGCCTTGCTGAAGTGATTGCCTGGAGCATGTTGGATCTGGCATGGGGATTTCCAGTCATGGTCTTTTCCACTTTGATCATGCTTAATGCCAATCCATTATTGACTTTATTGGTCTGGGTCGTCGTTCCGTTTCTTGCCATATTGAGTTATTGGTTCCAAAAGATGATGTTGGCAGCGTATCGGCATGTGCGTAAAGCCAACAGTAAGATCACCAACGATTTCAATGAAGGGATCAATGGTGCCAAAACCACCAAAACATTGGTATTGGAAGATCACAATCTTTCGGAGTTTAAAGAAGATACCGCCGAAATGCGGCGTGTATCCGTCCGTGCCGCTAAATTGGGCGGTACCTTCCGTCCATTGGTTTATTTTGTTTCATCCTTAGCATTGGCTTTGATCATTTGGTTTGGTGCCGATCTTGGCAGTAAAGGGATCGTCACGTTTGGTACATTGATGTTATTCATTCAATATGCCCAACAGTTTTATGAACCGATCCGATCCATCTCAGCGATCATGAGTGAGTTCCAAATGGCCCAAGCATCCGCGGAACGGATCATCTATTTGCTGGAAAGCGAACCCAGTATCGTGGATCGCGATGATGTGATCGAAAAATATGGTACGGTATTTGAACCAAAGAAAGAAAACTATGAACCGATCAAAGGTGATGTGGAATTCAAACATGTGGATTTCTCATATTTGCCGGATGAGCCGATCTTGACAGATTTCAATTTGAAGATTCATTCTGGTCAAACCATCGCATTGGTGGGTGAAACCGGTAGTGGGAAAAGTACCATCGTGAATCTGATCTGTCGATTCTATGAACCGGTGAAAGGTGAATTGTTGATCGATGGGGTCGATTATCGCGATCGTTCCATCGGTTGGTTGCATTCCAATTTGGGTTATGTGTTACAGGCACCCCATTTATTCAGTGGTACGATCAAAGAAAACGTGCGTTTTGGTAAATTGGATGCCAGCGATGATGAGATCGTCGAAGCCTGTAAATTGGTCAATGCCCATGATTTCATCATGAAATTCGATGATGGTTATGATACCCAAGTCGGGGAAGGTGGAAGTCGCTTATCTACCGGTCAGAAACAATTGATTTCCTTTGCGAGAGCGGTATTGGCCAAACCAGCCATCTTCGTCTTGGATGAAGCGACCAGTAGCATCGATACTGAAACCGAGCAGATCATCCAATATGCGATCGAAAATATCATGAAGGATCGTACCAGCTTTGTTGTGGCACATCGTTTATCCACGATCGTCAATGCCGATCGGATATTGGTGATCAAAAAAGGGAAGATCGTTGAAGATGGGACCCATGGTGAATTGATGCGATTGCATGGTTATTATTACCGGTTGTATACCAATCAATTCAATGAATCCATTCAAGCTGCGATCGAAGCCAATAGTCGTAATGTGATAGCGTAAAGTGATAAGTACGCTTTAATCAAAACATCCAAAGGGCTTTATCCCTTTGGATGTTTTAGATTTTTTACCATTAAATTCTCAATATACTTTACCCTCAGTTTTGGCCTAAAATGAAACCATGAATGAATCCATGAATCACGAAGTCAACATGCTGAATGAATCCAAAAAAGTAGCACTCAAGCATGATATCGAAACCAAAGGAAGCGCCCTGCGCGAACTCTATACTTATTATCGATGTGCCATGATGGAAGTGGAAACGAAATTTAAAGTTCTCAATGAACAATTTTCACTCCAACATGATCGCAATCCGATCGCATCGATCCAATCACGGTTGAAATCTATTGATTCGTTGGCTGAAAAGATGATCGAACATCATCTTTCTCCCACCCTTGAATCATTAACCAATCATATTTTTGATATTGCCGGAGTGCGGGTGATCTGCTCATTTGCCGATGATGTCTATGATGTGGCGCAATCCTTTTTGGCCCAAGATGATGTGGATCTACTGGCAAGCAAAGACTATATCAAGGAACCTAAACCCAATGGCTATCGTTCACTTCATTTGATCGTGGCGGTTCCGATTTTTTTGGCGAATGAAAAGAAAATGTTACCGGTAGAGATCCAGATTCGAACCATGGCTATGGATTTTTGGGCGTCATTGGAACATCAGCTCCTCTATAAAAAAGAGGTAAAGACCAATGATGAGATCATTACTGGATTGAAACACTGCGCAGATATCATGGCCACCTTAGATGAAAATATGAATCGATTGATGAACAGTTTGAATGTTCAAGCCGACGAATATGGCGATAATATGTGAAATTATAGTTAAATTTAATTTAA
>CALVCY010000045.1 GCA_944326175.1 uncultured Erysipelotrichaceae bacterium | reverse complement strand
TGGCTTCTTTGGTCGGATTAAGCAACATTGCCATTGAAGGTATCATGATCATGTCGGCGTTAAGCGGCGTGTTGATTTCTGCATTTACCGGATCGGCCTGGATCGGTTTTCTCGGTGCGGCCGCGATCGGGATCTTCATGGCATTAGTGATCGTATTCTTCTCGATGCGACTAAAAGCTGATCCGATCATGATCGGTATCGCATTGAATTTGTTTGCGACCGACTTTTCTGTGTGGCTGATGTTGATCACCACCGGTACCAAAGGGATGACGGGTTCATTACCTTCCAAGGTCTTACCGACAGTCCATATTCCGTTTATCGAGGATATCCCGATCTTGGGGCAGCTGATCAGCGGTCATTATCTATTGACTTATGTCTGTGTGGCGATTGCGATCATCATTTGGATCGTGGTCTACAAGACTCCGTTTGGTTTACGCATGAAAGCCTGTGGCTTGGATGCGACTGCAGCGGAAAGCGTGGGGATCAAAGTCAATAAAGTTCGCTTGATCGCCTTGATCCTTTCCGGTTTCCTGGCTGCTTGCGGTGGGGCGTACTTATCCATGGGTTATCTGTCCTTCTATTCCGATAATATGACCGCCGGTCGTGGATGGATCGGTATTGCAGCAGCTGCCGTTGGTGGTGGCAATTTGGGTATCGTCTTATTGACAACGGTTGGTTTTGCCATTGCACAGGCAATCGTTAATATGTTGATCTTGACATCGTTGCCGACCGATCTGGTCAATACCATTCCATATATTTGTGTATTGATCGGTTTGGTGGCATTAAGCATCCGTGAATACCATGCCCGTCGTGGTAAGGTGAAATAATGTCACGCGAGCGCATATGGTTCGATTGCGATCCTGGGCATGATGATGCAGCGGCGATCTTATTGGCTTTGGCCAATTTACAACGCTTTGATATCGTTGGTTTTTCAACGGTATGTGGCAATGCGTTAGTGGTCAATACGACGCGTAATCTGAATCATTTGCTGACGTATGTGGATCACATCGTTCCCATTCATGCCGGTGCTTCGCATCCCTTATTGGTTGCTCCTGATCCTCAAAGTGGGGCCCATGGGATCAGCGGGATGGACGGGTTCGATTTTGAAAAGAGTTCTTGTCCAGTGGACAACGATGCGATCGATGCATTGAAAGAGGCGTGTTTATCCAGTGAAGAACCGTTGACGATCTTTGCACTTGGGCCATTGACCAATATCGCGCTATTGATCCGAACGTATCCCCAAGTGATGCGCCATATCAAACGCTTGATCATCATGGGTGGGGCCATTTATGGCGGCAATATGTTGGCCTGCAGTGAATTCAATCTGTATGGTGACCCGCATGCGGCAAAAATCGTGTTTGATAATGCCGATCAAATACCGATCGTTTTGGCACCACTTGAAGTCTGCAAAGCCGGCGCAACGCCGCTGAGTCGCTTTGATGCATTCAAAAAGCAAGGCAAACTCAATGCCATGCTGGATGGATTGTTTACGTTTTATTGCCGTTATGCGATCGCGCATCATATGGATCGCACACCGATCTTCGATATGCTCACCGTTGCCTTTGCCTTGGATCCATCCAAATTCAAAACGATGGAACATCCGGTGGATATCATCACGGAAGGCATTCATACCCGTGGCATGAGCGTTGTATTACAAAATGTGAACAACGCCAGAAATGTACGGATCTTACATGATTGTGACGGGAAGTGGGTCAATGATACGTTCTTTGACGCCATGGTCCGACTCAATTCCATTCTTCATTGATTGTTTGAATTCATATCAAAACCCCGGCTTTGTGTGAAGCCGGGGTTTTGTGCACAATCGATCAGAGGGGCTTACCGTTAAGGTAATCCATGTATTGATCATAAGTCAGTGTCGGTTTGAAATGGGCCGTGATATCTTCAACCAATTCGGGTTTGCTCAATAAATCATACAGGGTTGCCACCACGATTCGAGTGGGTTCGATATATATGCGATAAGGATCACTTTCACACAAATCCTTGCCATGGATGCGACCGGTAAAACCATTGTATCCAAATTGGATCGTTGGTTTGAGACACCCAAGATCTCCAACATCGCCACTGGCAATCGATTTTTCGGCTGTGTTGATCTCATCCGCGTGAACAAGATCCAACATATTCTCATAAACCACTTGACTTAATCGTTTGTCTTGATGAAAAGGCAGATATCCGTTATCGGTACGTATTTCACACGATCCACCCAGTGCCTTGGCGCAATAAATGGCGGCATCATCGATTTTTTGGTTGATCTCATTCATCTTTTCCCAATTAAAACAACGCAAGTACGCACAATAAGTGGCCAATGCAGGGATGGAATTGATGGAGTGACCACCATTGGTACACATACCATGGAAGCGCACGATATCTTCTTCTCTGAATGTTTCACGCAACATACCAACGGCATCGAGAAACAGTGCCATCATGTTCAATGCGTTTTTGCCTAAATAGGGTGCGGCTCCGGCATGGGATTCGACACCGATAAAATCGAACTCTTTATAAATGAAGCCACTCATGGTGGTATTGACGCAGTATTTATAGGGAGAATCACCCATGGCGTGGCAATGGATGATCACATCGCAATCATCGAATTGATGATCGGCTATCATATTCTGTTTACCGGAAATGTATTTGATCTTGTCTTCTTTGATCAATTGACGACGGTAGGGCAGATCCACATATTCTTCGGCCGGTGTGAAATATAAAGTGATCGAACCATTTAAATCATTCAATAAACCACTTTCATGGATATGGACCAATGCATTGGCCATGATGGCACATTGACTGGAATGACCACAGGCATGAGCGGCATGGTCACTGTTGGTGGCATAGGGGTGGCCGGGTGTGGGGATCGCATCTAATTCAGCCAGTAAACCGATATGGGGTTTGCCTTTTCCGATGGTGACGGAAAAGCCAGTAATCGCAAAGGTTTGATCAATGGTTAGACCATGGTTTTTGAAATAGTCGATCAAAATCTTTCGATTGTCAAATTCCTTGTATCCCAATTGGGGATGCGCAAACAGTTCTTGTCCTAATGTATAGATCTCATCTTTGTTTTGTTCTATGGTTTCAACCAGTGCATCTTTGCTTATCATATTGCCTCCATCATTCATCGCACGTTCACGTTTCTAAGACG
>CALVCY010000044.1 GCA_944326175.1 uncultured Erysipelotrichaceae bacterium | reverse complement strand
CAATTTGCATTGGCGATCTATGGTGTGACCACATTAAGTCGGTATGGTCGAACCACGAATAAATTATGGATTTTAATGTTGATGATCATCGTATTGATGTTTCTACCATCCATTGCATTGTTCATCTTTGCTTGTGTTGGATTTCTTGGGTGTACCACCACCGTTTTCAATGATTCTGACCAAAGGCGTAAAGATGACAATTTAAGGTAATTGGATTTAGAATAGATGCTATGAAACGAAAGAGTCTGATGACGTTGACCATACTGGCTTGTATCATCGAAGCCGGTTTACTGATCTTTGTTTTTATCTATGGTCAGACCATCAATATCATTGCCCTTGTCTTCTTAGTGATCCAGATCTTATTGCTGGCAATGATTTTCAATCGCATGCATGTGTTTACCAATGCATCCCTATCTTCATTATCTTCCCTTGTTGCTCCCAGTTACAGTCAGGCATTGGATTACAGTCATACCGGGATATTGTTCTATGATGACTTCTATGTCATCACCTGGATGAGTGATTATTTGTCGAATCTCGGTTATAACAGTCGCATCGGGCATAAGTTATTGGAATGGTTACCCGAAATCGATGAGTTGATCAAAGGGGACAGTGATGCCGTCACCGTCAACTTAGATGAACATTATTACCGCATCAGTAAAAGCGAAGATTCCCAAGTCTTGTTTTTCAATGACACCACAGAATCCTTGATCAATGCCAAGGCAGCCCATGATGGCAGTGTCGTCGTTGGAATGATCAATCTGGATAATTTTGATGAGTCCACACGATTCGAAGATGAATCCATGGCCGCCACCATCAACGGGACGATCCGTACCCAAATCATCAATTGGTGCAAGATGCATCATTTTGTGGTCAAACGGATTCGAAACGATCGTTATTATCTGGTCGCCACCCGCGCGGATTATGAAGCCATGGCCACCAATGATCGTTTTTCCATTCTAAAAACAGTGCGTGATCAGGCATTGGAGTTGGAAGTCACCATTACTTTATCCATGGCATTTGCTTTTGGTCAAGCGGATGTGACGGCATTGGATGATGCCTTGGTTTCAGCCATGGACCTTGCCCAACAACGAGGTGGCGACCAAGTCGCCATCAAACAGATGGGCAAGGACGTTATCTTTTATGGTGGCAACAGTGAAGCCAGTGAAAAAAGAAGCCGAGTGCGTGCCCGTGTCATGGCTCATGCCTTACGTGATATGATCAGCCGATGCCGTAATGTGATCATCGTCGGTCATAAAGAAGCCGATTTTGACTGTATCGGCTCTGCGTTGGGATTGGCCAGTATCGTCCAATCCATGAACAAACCTGTTTCCATCGTGACCAAAACCGGTGGGATCGAAGGAAAGCTGAAAGCGTTCATGGATGAAAACAGTGAATATTTGGAATCGCATTTTGAATTCATCAGTGAGTCTCAAGGACTCAATGAATTGGATGATTCGACCATTGTCGTGATGATCGACCATTCATCGATCAATCAATCCAATGCGATAAATGTGGTCAAATCCGCCAAACAGGTGGTCATCATCGATCACCATCGTCGTCCAGAAGATCTCGTGATCAAACCCATAATGGTATATATCGAATCGGGATGTTCTTCTGCCAGTGAATTGGTTTGCGAATTCTTCAGTTACATGGGCCACCATGTCAAAGTGGATTCCCTGATCGCTACATTGATGTATACCGGGATCGTCGTTGATACCCAACGCTTTAAAAACCGCACTGGCCAGCGTACGTTTGATGCCGCCAGCAAATTGTTGGATCTAAGAGCCGATAGTTCCTTAGTCGATCAGATCTTAAAAGATAGCTACCAACAGTTTGAAGCCAAGACGAATCTTTATCATCAAGCCAAGCCGATCTTACCCGGGTATTATTTAGTGAGCATTGACGCCACGGTTTCCCGTTCATTTATGAGTCAGATCGCGGATGGATTATTGGATATCGATGATGCGAAAGCCAGTTTCGTCATGGCAAAACTCGATGATAAGACCATTGGCATCTCTGCGCGTAGCAGTGGTAAAGTCAATGTTCAGCGGATCATGGAAACATTAAAGGGTGGTGGCCACCGTACCGCGGCCGCAGCCCAGCGCAACGATGTCGATATGAAGACTTTGACCAATGAATTGGTTAGTGCCATCGAGGCAAGAATGAAGGAGGAAAGTGAAGAATGAAAGTCATTCTCTTACAGGATGTCAGCAAAGTCGGTAAAAAGGATGCGGTGGTCGAAGTATCCGATGGCTATGCCCGTAATTTCTTAGTTGCACGAGGGTTAGCCGTACCGTTTACCGATGGGGCTAAAAAAGTGTTGGAACAACAACAGGCTGATCGTGCCGCCAAGCAAGAAGAGCTAAAGCAAAAAGCACTGGAAGTACAGAAACAGTTGGAAGGCATCAAATTGGTCTTTCATGAAAAAGTCGGCAGTGAAGGGCGGATGTGTTCGACCATTTCTACCAAGCATGTGGTGGAAACACTGCGCAATCAATACGATATCAGTGTCGATAAGAAAAAATTCGAAGAGAAGTATCCCATCAGTGCGTTTGGTATCACCAAGTATCATGTGGAGTTATTCAAAGGGATCATGGGTGAGATCACTGTTCAGGTATTACCGAAAGAATCCAAATAATCCAATGGTTCAACCATGACACAAAGGAGGCGATCGTTTGCAAATTCCGGCAAGTTATGAAACCGAAATGGCCTTATTGGGCAATATGATGGTGGATGTTCAATCCGCCACTTTTGCCTTACAAAGCGGATTGAATGAATCCGATTTTCATCTTCCCGCCAATAAGACCGTGTTTAAAGCCATCCAAACCATTCATGGTGCCCATCAGGTCATCGATGCCTCACTTGTGATCGATACCCTGCGGGAACACAATGAACTCAATAATATCGGTGGTGTGGACTATGTCTATCGCTGTTGCGATTGTGCGATCAGCTCCACCAATACCCAATCCTATATCGAGATCCTTCAGGAAAAACGACAGTTGCGTGCATTGATCGAAACTTGTCAGAAAATCAGCAATGACGCGATGAGTGGCAATGTGGACGATGCAGCACAATTTCTGTCATTAAGTGAAGAGGCTGTTTTAGGGGTGACTCGAAACCGGAAAAGCGGTGATTTTCAAAGCTCGACCACGGTCGTCAATGAAGTGATCGAAAAGATCTCCGCGATGAGTGAAAACAAAAGTAGCATCACCGGGATCAAATCGTTATATAAAGATCTCGATCGCACGTTGCATGGTTTTCAACGGGGCGATCTGATCATTTTGGCTGCCCGTCCGTCGATGGGGAAGACGGCTGTGGCGGTGGATATTGCCGCCAATATGGCGATGAATGGGGCAAAAGTGGCGTTCTTTTCCCTGGAAATGCCGGCTGGCCAGCTGATGCAGCGTATTTTGTCTTATAAATCGAGTGTTCCCAATGATCATATCCGTAATGGATATTTGAATAATCAGGAGTGGAACGCTTTAAGTGAAGCGGCGGCGAATTTGAAAAACTGTGCTTTATATTTTGATGATTCGCCATCGATCACTGTGGCGGAAATGGCGGTCAAATGTCGTAAATTAAGAAATGATGATGGATTGGATGCCATCATGGTCGACTATATCCAGCTAATCAAGGGCAATGGTCGCTATAACGACAACCGTCAGCAGGAAGTCTCCGATATTTCGCGGAATCTGAAAGCCTTAGCGCGTGAGTTGAATGTGCCGATCATCGCGTTAAGTCAGTTGAGCCGTAACGTGGAAGGACGTGAAGACAAGCATCCGATGATGAGTGATTTGCGTGAATCCGGGGCGTTGGAGCAGGATGCGGACGTGATCATGTTGCTTTATCGTGAAGCCTATTACAACAAAGAAGCCAAGGAAAGGGCAGAAGCCAATGGTGGAAATGAAGTGATCGAAATCAACATTGCCAAGCATCGTAATGGAGCGACCCGCCGGATCAATCTGGCATTCAACGGTAATGTTTCTGGGGTGTATAACCTTGAAACCAATGGAGCGAGTGCATGATGAAGAAGTCATGGTTTGGGATCAGCATTTGTTTTGTGCTAGCACTTGGGATCACCATTGCAATGAATTGGCAAACGCTTTTTCAACCACAACCGCTATCTGCGGGACAATTCAACGTCAATTCCGTGGTCGCTCAACAAGTTGAAGGTCAGCGAAAGAGTGCAGCAAATAATTACAAAGTGTTGATCGATGGGCAATTGATCGGTTATTTGAGCAGTATGGAGCCGGCCAATCAATTGTTGCATCAAATCTATACGCAACGCTATCAACAGGAGTTCCCGGGTAGCGAGATCGTTTTTGGCAACCGCATTTCCATCTCTGCGGAACCGAGTTTTTTGATCTACGAAAACAAGGATGAGGAAATCATCGATGCGATCGAAGCGGTCGATGAATACCTGTTGTCGACTACAGCGGTGGATTTCAGTGATGCCAATGGGACCTATGCCACGATTTATGTCTCCAATACGGATATGTATGAACAGGCGTTGGTCGATTATCTGGCGTTGTTTGTCGGTAGTGAAGATCTAGAAATCATCAGCCATGGTGGGACCACGGCAACGTTGAGTGAATATGGCGAGCGGGATATTTCAATCGAGATCGAACAAACCATTTCTTTGCGGCCAAGTTATGCCAAAGCGGATGAAATCTTTACCCGCTATGATCAAGTCTATTACTATCTCAAATACGGGACACTCTCTGAATTGGAATATACCGAAGTACAACCGTATGAGTCCATCTATGCATTGGCCAGCCGATATGGTCTGGATGCAGAACGGTTGCGCATCATTAATGCGGAAACCATTCGTGATGTGGATCAGGTATTGCCGGTTGGGACCACATTATGTGTGACCTGGTTGCAATCACCCATTGATGTGACGGTGACCAAAGAAACATTGACCCAAGAAATCGTATACCCAGATTCTCCGATCTATGTGGAAGATGAAACGATTCGTCTCGGTGAATCGGTGGTCCAACAAGAAGAAGTCAATGGTTCGCGAAATGTGTTACGACGGGAAACATGGGTCAATGGCATGGTCGCGGATGCCGAAGAAGTTTCTTCGCAAACCACGATTCTTCCGCAACAAGCGATCATTCGACAGGGATCCCGAGAGATCCCATCGGTCGGTACCGGGACCTGGCGCTGGCCAGTGGATGTACCGCGAATCACTTCCCGCGTGGCTTGGGACCCGGTCGTACCGGGATATTACGGGCATAATGGGACGGATATTCAAAATTATTACGATCGATATGGTCCGATCTATGCAGTGGATAACGGGGTGGTCGAATATGTCGGATATGATTCCATCCGTGGTAACTGGTGTTTGATCAACCATAATAATGGGGTGAAGAGTCAGTATAACCATATGAACCAAGCGCCATTCGTGGAAGTGGGACAAGTGGTTCAAAAAGGGGATATCATCGGTCAGATCGGAACGACTGGCAAAACAACCGGCCCCCATGTGCATTTAGGGGTATGGATCGATGGTGTTGCCGGAAATGCCTGTGATGGATTTTTGGATTGCAGCGGATTAGATTGGTAAAACCATAAAAGTGGGTGAAGTGTTCACCCACTTTTTACATAAGCATTGATACAATGATAGCTATGAGAATCATCAATGCGGGTAGTGGTTCGAAAGGAAACTGTACCATCGTATCCAGTGGGAATACCCATATCATGATCGATTGTGGGATCGGGATCACCAAGATCCGTCGGTTGGTTCAAGATCATGGGATCGATCATCTGGATGGATTGGTATTGACCCACCGACATAGTGATCATACCCGTTATCTATCCTATTTTATGGATACGACCATCTATACCATGGATCCTGATCTTCCTCATCAGGTATTGATCGAATCCATGAACGATTATGAGCTCCATGGTTTGACCATGATCCCCTTTCGGTTAAGTCATGATGCCCCGTATACCTTTGGGATAAAATTGATGGATCAACGTGAATCCATCATGATAATCACTGACACAGGATATGTTCCTAAAAATGTATTGAAACTGGGGTATGATGCCACGTATTTGATGGTGGAATGCAACCATGATATCCAAATGTTGCTCGATACCAACCGCCCTTATCCTTTAAAAGCACGGATATTGGGAGATGAAGGGCATTTGAATAATGAAGATGGGGCGAAAGCCATTGCTTCCATGGTCGGACCACATACCACCACCATCATGGCTGCCCATATTTCTCAACAAGCCAATGATCCTCAATTAGTGATGGATACATTGACTACGGTACTAAAACCATTGGATCGCGATGATCTGACCATCGTTACCTTGGATCAGAATCAATGCTATTGCAAAGGAGAGTTATGAAACGAATCTGGAAAATACTTATTGTTGGATTGATCTTGACCAATCTGATTTGTATCGGTGGGATGGTTTACCTTTATTATCAGTTGAACCATCGATCTCCTCAGGTGTTGACCAATACTATCCATTCTACGACCACGGAATTTTATAGTGATGTCACTGCAACGGTGGATAAAGTGGCCAGCAGTGTGGTCGCTATCGAAAGTGAAAATCACTTTTCCACATCCACGGGTAGTGGTGTGATCATTGAAAGCGATGAAGCAACCATCTATATCGTGACCAATGCCCATGTGATCGAAAATGGTCAAACCATCACCGTCACATTTGCCAATGGTCAGCGCGTCGCTGCCACCTTGGTGGGCAGCGACACGCTCTCAGATCTGGCTTTACTATCGGTAACCGTGGATTTTGAAGTCGAACCCATCGCTTTAGGGGATTCTTCTTTGTGCCACCAAGGTGAATTTGTGGTCGCCATCGGCTCCCCATTGGGTCTCGATTATCAAGGATCGACCAGTTTTGGCATCATCTCCGGGACCAATCGAACGGTATCCGTTGATTTGGATGATGATGGTCAAAGTGATTGGGATATGATCACATTGCAAACGGATGCGGCCATCAATGTGGGTAATTCCGGTGGTGCATTGGTCAATCTCAATGGGGAATTGATCGGTATCACTTCTATGCGTCTATCCAGTGCATCCGGTACCAACGTGGAAGGCATGGGATTTGCTATTCCGGTCAATGAAATGGTTCCGATCGTGCAACAATTGAAAGAACATGGATATGTGATAAGACCGTCGTTGGGTATTTCAGGAGTCCAAGTCTCTCAGTTAACGGTATATCAGAAGAATTATTTAGGTGTTCCATTGAATCAAAATGAAGGCATATTGATCGTATCGATCAATAGTGAAGGGGCTGCGGCAAAAGCGGGAATCGCTGAGGGAGATATCATCATGGCGATCGATGGTTCGACCATCTCCACCTTTAAAGATTTCAGAACAGTCTTATATTCGCATGCCCCACAGGACGTGATCACCGTTACGGTTTTGCACATGGGTGAATTAGTGGATCATACCATCACATTGGAGTAACCATGATCACATTGGTTTGTATCGGAAAAATCAAAGATAAGCATCTTCTTGCGTTGATCGATGATTACACCACTCGTATCAAAGGGTTTGATCGTAAATTTTCGATCTGTGAATTACCAGCAGCACTCGTTAAGGATGAAGATGATCCATTCCAGATCGAAAAAGCCATGAAAGAGGAAGGCACTGCCATTTTAAAAGCCATCGATGCGGATGCATTGGTGGTGGTGTTGGATCTACATGGTCGTTATTATCCCAGTGAAGCGATGGTGGATTGGATCGAAAGTGCCAATGCCACCCACAAAGGAAAGTTGACCATTGTCATTGCGGGTAGCTATGGTTATGACCCAGCTGTGATTCGACGAGCAAATATCCGTTGGAAATTAAGTGAAAATACGTTTTTACATACCATGGTCCGCTTATTGGCTGTGGAACAGATTTATCGAGGGATGATGATCATGAATCATCGAAGGTATCATAAGTAGTATGGAATTAAAGTGTTTGAGTGTGGTTCTACCAGAGGATATTACGACGTTGATCCAACAGGGATGCTTTGAAAAAGCATCCCTGTTGGTAAACAAGAAACGGGAAGAAACCAATGATGCGATGGTTTTAGATCGATTGGATCTCGCATTATTGCAAATGGATCAAATCGTTAGGGATTATCCGTTGAGCAAAGATGAAGCATTTGCAAAATGTCAATTGATCGATGGTTTTACCATGGAAGAAATGGATCGATTGATCCAAACCAATGTTATCGATGGACGGATCATCGAAGGGAAAATGATGTTTCGAAACAATATCGTGAGTGGGATCGTTAAATGTACACCCGGATATGCCAAACGATGTCCAATGATTTGTATGGACCAGGATCTTACAGCGATGATCGAGACCATGATCAATGATGGTCATGACCATAAAACATTTATCGTCAATCAATGGGTGGATCTTTCTAAAGTGGATCAACCAGTCAGTATTTGGTTTCCCTTACCCCTATTGCATGATGGTCAACGTGATGTTTCCATCGTGGAGTCATCTTTACCGATTATTACCTGTGGCAATGGGTTTGGAAAGAGTTGCCATGCATTGGTGCAAACCAATGAGTCCGATTTGGGAAAGATTGGATTGAAGTATCGGGTCACGATCGAAAGATCCTATGGAAATACCAGTTATGGTGGTGGTTATACCATAGATGATCTGGAGCAATATCCGCCACAGATCGTTTTTAAAGAACCATTGAAAGCTTTGGTTCATTCATTATGTGGTTCCATCACATCCGGTCTGGTCAAATCACGGATCATCTACGATTACATCACGACCCATTTTACGTATCAGTTCCAACCCTCGTATATCACGATCGATTCATTATTGGACAAAATGTTAACGAGTCATAAAGGGGATTGTGGGATGTATGCGTTGTTGATGGTGACGATGTGTCGATTAGCGGGTATCCCGGCACGGTTTGAAAGTGGGCTCTATGTCTATCCCGATGGTTTGACCATTCATGATTGGATGGCATATTACATTGAAGGTAAAGGATGGATCCATTGTGATCCCCAGATGGGCAGTGAAGCCTATCTGCATGGTCGAACCATGGAACATGCGTTCTTCTATGATCATATCGATGCGTATCACATTATCTACAATCACAGTTTCATGGATGATTTCAAACCCATTACACCGCTATTAAGAAATGATCCTTATGATAATCAACTACCCGAAGTGCAAAGTCGTTTCGCATCCTTGGACACCACCATCGCACCCCGTGGTTTTACCATCGAATCCATGGTCTGACCACCATAAACTTATCAAACTTTTATGCAACAAACCGTTCAATAGTGTGCTACCATGTAAGGGTATACAAGGAGGAACTTTTCAGTATGAAACAAGTCAAGGTTACCGTAATCGATCCGGTCGGCTTACATGCACGTCCGGCTACCGTTGCCGTCAATGCTGCCAGCAAATTCAAATGTGAGGTCAAAGTCGCTTACAACGGCCGCAGCGTCAACATGAAATCCATTATGGGTGTAATGAGTCTGGGTATCCCGACCAATTCTGAAATCGAAATCAGCTGCGACGGTGAAGATGAAGACGAAGCAGTCAAGACGATCGAAGAAGTACTGCGCACTCAAAAAGTCATCGGTTAATTTCGACACAAACGTTTTTAGTAAGATAAAAGAGCTGGCATCTGGCTCTTTTTCTTATTCGCATTTTCCTGTAAAATCTTACCACAATGAAGAAATCTAGCGATATATTGACACGTAAACCAACCTGGATATGGATCGTGATCGAAGCCATCCTTTTTGGATTGTTCGTTTATAGTTTCAACCAATATTATTTCGTTCAAATCGACAG
>CALVCY010000043.1 GCA_944326175.1 uncultured Erysipelotrichaceae bacterium | reverse complement strand
TCCCTGTTTGCTTTGATAGTTGCTGCGCATAACGGCGGGCGCTTCCGTACCGGCTTCCGTATAGAATGATGGATTTCATAAAGCCCCCTTACCTTTTAAAAAACTCTATCTCACTAGCACAGTGCACGCTGAAACACGGTAATTTATCGGATACAAACGTCTTTGGATCTTCAGCTAACAACTAACTTTCGTAATGAAGTCCGCTACATCGATGAAATCTCCCACAAAACGTCTACTCGATTAGATATATAACTACAAGGATTATATCGTAATTCGATGCTTGTATCTATCATGGGCAGGTTAAGCCTTCGTAAAATAATCGAAAAAATGTCTTGAAAGCATGAAGGCAAAACGTCGTTAAGGTGGCAATAAAAACTGTCTTTCCGATCCGGATGGAATTTGCCAATTGTTGATTACATTTTAAGCAATTCCTTTGCACTTCTTAATAGCTGATATATTCGGTGGTTTTTCCACTGGTGGTATTTAAAACTTTTTAGTTGGTTTAAAAGCTTATTTTTTGCATCGCATACCAAATCATTCATTTTGAGTTCCTTAATTGAAACATTTGTACCTCGATGGTTATTGAAATATTTTTGTAGTTTTTTCTGACAGTAGCGATCATCGAAGTTTTCGATATTGATATTTATAGGTATGTTTGTTATGCTCATAACGACTTCTAGGTCAAAGGACAATTCAAGTTTGCAACCTGTGGAATTGTCCATTTTTTGGTCCTTATGGGGCTATTGTATGTCAAAGCTATCGATATATTGCATAGGAAAAATTTAAAGGTGACAATGATTGTCATTGTCGCCTCCACAGGTGGATTGGATAGCTATGGCTATACCCCTAAACAATTTAAATTGACAAAATATCTTGACCCAACTGAATCAATCAAAAAAGAGCACTTACTTGCGTGCTCTTTTTTGATTGATTTGATGCGCATTGTTGAGATATAAACGTTTTAATTTGATGGATTTATAGAATTGTCCCCCGGGACGCCGCCGATTGGTGTCGATGGTGTTTCGTCTGTTTCAGAATTGACTGAATTTGGTATTGCTGATGGCGTGCTTTCCAGCTCATCGAGCTTGTTCGACTGAGAATTTTCAAGATTTTCCAGTGAAGGATCTTTGCTCGACTCTTCTTCAGTAGTAGATTCCACCAAATCCTTGATGGTTAACTTGATCCGATTTCGAATCGAGGTTTGTTCAAATGTGAAGCTGCGAGTCTCACTGGACTGTGTTATCCCTTGACGAACCGTCGCACTGCGAACTTCAAACAGATCCGAATAGGTTGTCCCGTCGATCTCAATGGTTTCATAAATCATGATTTTATATTCACCAGCCGGGACATCGTTTAAATCGAAAGAAGCTTGATACGATGAATTGGTTACGGTAAATCCATTGGTACCGCTAGTTGGCAATGCCGTATCCCCTGCACTCCATTGCACAGTTCCTTCATAGAATTGACCATCATCACTGGATACAAGATAAATCTGGCCAGTTGGTATAATCGAACCAGCAATATCTAAAATGCGAATATACGCATTGCCCGAGAATGTCAGTGTCTGCTGATTTGGATCGATATCATAGTCATTGACCGTAATGGTCGAAGTTTGACGCGATGGCTTATTGATTACAAACTCCGTAAGATCCTCCGCACTGGCTTCTTTATTGATTTCGACCCGATAGCCATAATCATAATTTTCAGTCAATTCAAACATCATACCATCAGTTTCACCAACAACGTATTGACTGATCAGTGCATCTTTATTATTGGAATAAAGAATGGATGAATTGGTGATACCACTGTTGGTTACTGTGATTTCGACCGTGTAGACACTGTTTGGAAGAGTCGAAGTATCGATCGATGCTTGATAAGCGATATAGTCATATCTGAAATCGCCATTGGGGAATCCCTGATCGTACATGCCGATGCTCGCATCGAATGGATATCCTTCACCATCCGGATCATTGCGATCGATCAAACGAATGGAAATCGAAATATCATCCGCCATATCTTCCGTTGCGTTGATATTGGTCAAATAAGCCGTACCCTGGAGTGATAATGTCGTACCATCCAAATCCGCACCATTGAGTGTACTCATCAAAATGTGAGCTAATTCATCATCGGAAGTATCCGGCTGCTCTGGCTCTTCCGGAACGATTGGGACATTGCCATCCGGCAATTCTTCCGTAACCGAAGTGACCACCATATAAGTGGTGCCATTATCGCGATTTTCGAAATGGATCAAATGATCATTCACTTCGACATCCGCCGGTAATTCAGCCAATGAGCCGATCAGATGATCCGTATCATTGTATTGGCTGTAATAACCATAAATGGTCGATACCGTGAATGTGTATTCCCCATTTTCAAGCGTACTAAGATCCACACTCGCCTTGAAGTGTCCCACCTCATCTTTTTCGATCGTGGTTTCACTTTCAATCCCTGTACCAGAATAATATGCATCGATCATCGTGATTTGATGAACCAACGTGTTGGTATCGTTTACCGTGATACCCGGACGATATGCCGTACCGGAAATCGTTAATATATTATCCTTAACACTCAATGTTGGTACAAAACTGAAGTCTCCAGTCGGTACGGAACCATCTGGTACCGTATCAGTATTTGCAGCATCATTGATCAATTGGATATCACTGCTACGGGTATAGACTTGAGAAGCATCCCAGTCGTAGGTGATAAAACCATTGGAAACAATATTCCCGTTTTCAACTTTGTTGTTGCATTGCCATTTGGTCCATTCACCCTCTGTGGATAAGATCGGAATGATGTAAGCTTCCTGGTAGCCAGCATTATTGGCCGTGGAGAACAATTGATGACTGCCTGGATTAAGATCCACAGCCGCATTGTATGTTGTGATTAAACCACGAGAAACCGTATTATAATCCGCCAAATCTGTTCCGTTGCTATAGGCATCCATCTGATAATACAGGCTAGCAATTTTCAAACCCCAATAGGTATCGGCCGCATATTTCACATTAGCTCCACTGCCTTTGTTTCCTAGATGTGCCCCAAAGAAACGAGGATCTTTGATATCCGAATAATCTTTGAGATAGTAACCCATCATCTGATTGATACAATCTTGAACACTTGAAAAATAGGTCGCACTATTCGGATTGGAATCATAGGCACTGATTCCAAATAGATTCTTGCGTTCAACAGCATATTGACTGGTACCATAGCCACTTTCCAAAATCGCAATGGCCAACACGATGGCGGCATTGATCCCATACTTGTTTTGGGCATCGATGAAATACTGACCGGTGCCTTTCAAGACACTTTGTCGACTACCGATCCCTTGGTCGATAAACCGATTGAGTTCATCGGCTGTCAGATTCGTCTTGCTACGAAACGGCAGATATTGATAGTAGTTGTAATACGTAAAGCTATGATTCTTGCAGGCACGATCGGTATAGAATGTATAGCCATCATAGGAATAATACGTTCCATTGGCGACATTTTCACTAACCGGTCCCAGCACATGTGTATATGTTGCCGGATCCCCATTTGCACTCCAGCCGCTACTCCAGGTAAAACTGAGTAATTTCTGGCCATTGGATTCATACACGTTGTAATGACTTTGCTTGATTTTGGTGGCAAAAGGTTGCTCATTGGCGGAAGTGGTATCATGACCACCGAGTGTCACGGTTTTGCCATTATCGACCCAGGCCCAGGGAATCAGATCGACTTCCTTCAATTCGACATAGCCATTGAATCCATTAACAGATACGGCGATCTGGCCATCCACGCCACTGGCCCAATTGGTCCAACCATAGAGCATCTCCCGATGTTTCGTGGCATACGTGGTTGCACTATTGCCATTGGACCAATGGGACAAGTTCAACGTCGTTTTACCGGAACGCATCGGATAGGTATATACCAATCCGCCATGCATCATCACGATTTTACTGGGAGAAAGATTATCGCGTGCACGGACCACATAGTTGACACTGGAATTCATGTGGCTTTGGGCATCCTCGATTTTGTCCGTACAATAGATGTTGCTTAAAGTTCCGTCGCTATTGGCTTGATCCACGCTATAAAGGGTGGAACAGGCATACGGATAAGTGCCGGAAGCTTCAATGGATTCAGTTTTTTCATAAACAACATATGAAAATACCGACAGACCCAGCAAGAATGCCAGTGAAGACTCCGATAATGATTTTAACCATTTGAACAATTTACGCATTCAAATCCACCTTTACACTAATTTCTTCCGCATGGCCAGACAATCTCAGATGCAATTCGCCACTATAGGAAACTGGATTATTGTAGTTGCTATATGCTTCGAAAAACAGATATCCATACGATTTATCCGTAATGGTTTGACCAATGATATTGGGGTATTGTTCACTGGTGATATCACCACCCAATGCATCGAATACCTCTCCATCATCTGCGATATATTGGGCGCTTTCAATGATCAGCTCATCACCAAACAGGGATACGGCATCCAAACGGAATGCAAAGACAGAAATGGTACTGGGAACGGCATAGGCATAGGTTTCATTGCCAATGGTTTGGACCAGCTCATCCCCGGCTAACGTAAACGTTTCAGAAACGGTCAGTTGATAGGAGCGTCCATCACTGATGACATCATTGGCACCATAGAATAGATCATGGATATCACTGATATTATGAGTGGGATCCAATGAAATCGAAAAATCTGGCAACAGATCACAACTAATGGTGATGGCAGATGTTGAAGTGGTTGGAACAAAGATATTGAATAATGCCGTGTTTTCAACCGATACCAGCTGATAGACGACATTGGCTTTACCAAGATAAAACTGGTTGGATTCCAATTGAGCGGCATACTCCTGTGTTTGTGCCAAATTCATCCCCTCACTGGTCGTGAAATGATTCAGATCGATATTGATCCCATCGGTAGTTGTCACACGTAACGTGACCACGTAGAAATCAAAATCCACATTTTCACCACGATAATATCGAGAATCCATGAATTCGATGGTCAAACCATCGTTCTCACTGTCCGGAGCATCCAGCGGACCACTGACCATAGTGGCCTGTGGCAAAGAAGATTCCACAGGAGAATCAATGGATCCATAGTTTTGATTGAGACGATTCACAACGAACAAAGCGGCGACGATGACCACAGCCAGTGCCACAATCCCGATTGCAACGATTTTGCCATCTATCTTGTTTTTCATGTCATTACTGATTATACCACAGGCGGTTTAAATGGATAAAACGGGTATCACCCCCATGCGGGGATGATACCCGTTTTAAACTGAGTTCAAACGCTTTAGTGATCTGCGTTCAGTTTTTCCATAAAATGCCAGGAATCAGCGACCATCTGGTTAAGATCATACTGTGCGCTCCAGCCAAGCAGTGTTTTGGCTTTGGACACATCGGCATAGTTTTCTGCGATATCTCCGGGGCGACGATCCATGATTTGATAAGGGATCTTGTGACCGCAAACCTTTTCGTAAGCATGGATGACATCCAACACGCTATAACCGACTCCAGTACCCAGATTGACCGCTTGGACACCGTGATGATGCAATGCGTAATCCAAAGCATTGACATGGCCTTTGGCCAGATCGACGACATGGATGTAATCGCGAACACCGGTGCCATCCGGGGTATCATAATCATCGCCCCATACCCGCACAAATTCACGCTGACCCAATGCGACCTGAGCAACATAGGGAGTCAAATTGTTGGGAACACCGTTGGGCACTTCACCCAGCAAACCAGATGGATGTGCACCGATCGGATTGAAGTAACGCAACAGCATCACACTGAAATCTTTATTCGCATGGCAAAGATCTGTTAATATCTTTTCATTATAGATCTTGGTCGTACCATAGGGATTAGTAGCTTCCTGGATCGGGGCATCTTCCGAACAGGGAACTTTTTCTGGTTGACCATAAACAGTCGCACTGCTGGAGAATACGATGGTATGGACGCCATGACGCTGCATAGCCAAATACAGATTGATGGCGCCACCAACATTGTTGTGGTAGTACTCCAATGGTTTTTCCATGGATTCGCCCACCGCTTTTAATGCTGCAAAATGGATCACGGCATCAATGGCATTTTCAGTAAAGATTTGATCCAGGATCGTATCATCCAGGATGTCTCCCTGATAGAATTTAACCGATTTCCCACTGATTTTTTCGATCCGATCAACCACATCTTGCTTTGAATTGTACAGATTGTCTAAAATCACGACAGAATGATTAGCGGAAAGTAATTCCACACAGGTGTGGGAACCAATGAATCCGGTTCCCCCGGTTACAAGAATCGTTGCCATAATTGCTCCTTTGTTATATAAAAAGTTGATTAAAACAAGTTCAAAATATCTTTGGCTGTAATGAGGATGGTTAGACCAAAAATAAGAATGAAACTGGCCGTGATCAGATTGCTTTCCATTTTCTTGCTGACTCGATTGCCCAATATCACTTCTAAAATCAACAATAACACACGCCCGCCATCTAATGCGGGGATCGGTATCGCATTGAAGATAGCCAGATTCAATGAAAACATGGCGATAAACATCAATACAGAGACCACACCCATGCTAATGACCTGATCAGTGGCTTGATAAGCACCGACCACACCGGAGACATTGGTCAAACCATCACCCGTAAAAATACCAACAAACGCATCCACGATCGCTATGGTCATTTCTTTTAACAAAGAATAGCTACCCGGGATCACATTGAATAATGTGGCATTTTTCCATACACCACTTGGTGTCGTGATTCCCAATAAATAGGATTGAGTGGTTTCATCATAGATCGGTGTGATGACCACATCCCGCGTGGACTCGTTATTTTCAACGGTCAATGTAATGGTCGAACCATCGATATACGGGATAACATCATTGAAATCATCCACTTCGATAGTTGAACCCGTTTCATCCGTCAAGGCAATGATATGATCATTGGCTTGCAATCCAGCTTGTTGTGCTGGCGAACCATCCACGACTGAAGTGACAATGGATGGTCGAATCGATAGATCATTGTAGCCACCATTGATGAAAATGGCACACGCCATCAACCCGAATGCCACGATCACATTCATGGTGACACCCGCTAGCATCACGATGATCTGTTTCCACTTTTTGACTTCATACAGATGACGCCCTGCCGGGACCACAACGCCTGGATATGCCTGTGCACCGGCTTCATCTTCCCCTGCCATGGCCACATACCCGCCGATCGGGATCGCACGGATGGAAAACTGCGTTTCTTTAAACTGGTGTTTGTACAGTAATGGTCCCATGCCAATGGAATATTCATAACAATAGACATTGGCCCATTTGGCCGCCAGCAAGTGGCCCAGTTCGTGGATGACAATCAAAAATCCAACAATTAAGATGAATATGATCAATGTCAGCATTCACAACGCTCCTTATAAATCAAATCCGTGGCATAACCAAATGCCCATTGTTGAGCTTGCCACAATGTTTCCAGTGTAACACATGCACTGGGTTTTGCAGCAGCACAGGTCGCCATGATCACATTTTCTAGATCATAGTAGCCAATATCCCCTTTTCGAAAAGCGGCATTGGCCACTTCATTGGCCGCATTGAGCACACTAGTGAATATATTGCCTTTCTTGGCCATATCCAGACAACACTTCAATAAGGGATACCGTGTAAACGATAAGGGTTCAAAATGCAGATCTAGTGGATTGAACCAATTCAAGTCATGGTTGGGATCGATTTCAAAGCGATCGGGATAGGTCAACGCATATTGGATCGGTACCCGCATATCGGCACTGCCCAATTGAGCCATGGTCGCACCATCAACACACTCTACCATCGAATGGACGATGGATTGAGGATGATAAAGCGGATGGATGCGTTCATATGGGATATCAAATAGCCAATGCGCTTCGATGATCTCAAATCCTTTATTGACCATCGTCGCTGAATCTACCGTGATTTTGGCACCCATTTCCCAATTGGGATGTGCTAATGCATCCGCCACCGTCACATTAGCCAGTTCATCATGGTTTTTGGTGCGGAATGCACCACCGCTGGCTGTGATCCACAAATTTCGGATATCACATTTGCGGACCCCTTGCAGACATTGGAAAATGGCCGAATGTTCACTATCAATGGGAACGATGGTCACACCATAGTCTTTTGCTAAACGCATCACCACTTCCCCAGCAATGACCAATGTCTCTTTATTGGCCAGAGCGATCTGTTTATGATGAACGATGGCTTCAACCGTCGGTTTTAAACCGACATATCCGACCAATGCGTTGACCAACACGTCATAATCGCTCAACCGTGTCAATTCCAGTAAGCCCTCATCGCCGGATACGACTTTCGTATCCGGAAACAATGCGGATACCTTAGCTGCATCATCTGCATTGGCGATACAAACCATTTTTACAGGATATTGCTTTAAAATCGCAATGGCTTTGTCCACCTGCTGCCCAACGGAAAAACCGACCAATTCAAAGCGGTCGCCGTGTCGGTTGATCACATCGATCGTCTGCGTGCCGATCGAACCGGATGCACCGAGTAATACGATTCGTTTGCGCATGCATACCTCCTATAAAAGCAACATCAGATACGCCATGACCAACGGCGCGCTCGCACCAAGTGCAAATAACAGTCCATCGATCCGATCCAGTACACCGCCGTGTCCGGGAAAAATAGTACCAAAATCCTTGATTCCAACTTCGCGTTTGATCGCCGAAAAATACAGATCTCCGATCATGGACAATACTGGTAGAACCACCGACAGCATTGCAAACATGGACCAATTGAAGGAAATGCCACTGATCGAGGAAGCAATATATCCAAATGCCAGTGATCCTGCACATCCGACGACAAATCCTCCAATGGCGCCTTCAATGGTCTTTTTGGGGGACAAGCGTTCACATAATTTATGCTTACCGCATAACATCCCGACAAAATAAGCACCGGTATCGCACAACAATGATGCCAAAAAAATATAAAAATACATGAATCCACCGACACCGTACATGGTTCCATCACCAAAGAAGGTGATCGTACCAATCGCCAGTGTGAAAATGATTCCATTCAATACCGCAATACCGATTTGGCTCGGGTTTACGTTTTTATCAAAAATCATCAATAATGCGGCCACGATTGCCAACACCATCAATGAAAATTCTAAATAGGGAGCAATACAGGCGATTGCAATGGCCAAAGCCATACCGACTTGGGATGCAACATGCCACTTTCCATTAAACAAATGCACCGTTTCATAAATGGCAATCACCATAAATGCCAGTACCAATAAATCAAATGCAACGCCCTGCAATGCGACACAAGGAATCGCGATACCGGCAAGAATCAAAGCAGTAATAATACGTTTAACCATTTTTGATTCCCCCATAGCGTCGATCCCGCTTGCTCAATTGAGCCAGGGAAGCTTCAAACACATCCGGAGTAAACTCTGGCCATGGCACATCGATAAACATCAATTCGGCATAAGCAAGTTGATACAACAAGAAATTGGAAATGCGCATTTCTCCGCTGGTACGAATGATACAATCCAATGGTGGATAATCCTTGGTATACAGATAATTCTGGAATGTGGTCGTGTCCACATGGTCGATCTTTCCTGCTTTGGCATCTTCAATTGCCAAATTGACGCCGCGCACGATTTCCGCCTGGGAGCCATAGTTCATGGCAAAGCATAGGATCATTCCGGTATTGACGCTTGTTTTTTCGATGGCTTTTTTAAACACCCGCGCCGTGTCTTCCGGAATACCATCCATTTCACCGATCATCTGGATGCGAATGTTTTTTTCCATCAATTCCGATAAATATTTTTCAAAGAAATAAAACGGAAGTTTCATCAAATAATTGACTTCTTCAAGTGGACGCTTCCAGTTTTCTGTCGAAAACGCATAAAGCGTCAATACCTCGATGCCCAATTCATTGGCACGAATGGCAATCTCCCGGACGACTTCGACACCGCGTTTATGACCGAAGGTGCGGCGATGATGGTGACTCTTTGCCCATCTGCCGTTGCCGTCCATGATGATGGCGACATGCCTGAACTGATTTTTAAACATACAAAAAAAGAAGTAATGACTATACAGTCATTACATCCTTTTCCTTTTCTTTCTGTAGAGTCTCGATTTGTTTGATATAACCGTCGGTTAATTTCTGGATATCTTCCAACATGCTTTTCTGATCATCTTCGGTCAGTTCTTTGTCCTTTTTGATCATATCGTTGGCTTCTCGACGGACATTGCGCACCTGCACCTTGCCTTCTTCGGCCATCTTGCCGACTTCCTTACACAACTGCTTGCGGGTTTCCTCCGTTAAAATTGGCATCGTCAGCCGAACCACAGCACCATCATTGGTCGGAGCAATACCCAAATCGGCCATTTGAATGGCTTTTTCGATATTCTTCAAAGATGTCGGATCATAGGGTTTGATCACTAGCGTACGTCCTTCAGAAACCGAAATGGAAGCGATCTGTTTGATCGGTGTGGGTGAACCATAATAATCTACGTCCACATGATCCAAAAGATTCGGATTCGCACGACCGGTACGGACGGTCGCAAAATTGGAATTGACGTGAACGATGGTCTTTTCCATCTTTTCTTTGGCAAATGTCATTACATCACTCATCTTAGTTTTCCTTCTTTCTGACAATGGTGCCGATCGGCTCTTCGTTGATGGCACGCAGAATGTTACCCTTTTCGTTCATATTGAATACGATCAAATCGATATCGTTGTCATTGCACATGGCGGTTGCTGTGGCATCCATGACCTGCAGATCCTGTTCCAAAACCTGTTTGTATGTCAAGTGCGTATAGCGTTTTGCGTTCGGGTTCTTATTTGGATCACTGTCATAGATCCCGTCTGTCCCGTTTTTAGCCATCAAGATGACATCGGCTTTGATCTCACTGGCTCTTAAGGCTGCTGTCGTATCGGTGGAAAAAAACGGACTGCCGGTCCCTGCACCGAAAATCACGACTCGCCCTTTTTCCAAATGACGGATCGCACGGCGCAGAATGAACGGTTCTGCGATCTGTTTCATATCGATTGCTGTCTGCACACGGGTCTCCACGCCTTGTTTTTCCAAAGCTCCTTGAATGGCCAAAGCGTTGATGACCGTCCCTAGCATTCCCATATAATCAGCAGTCGTGCGTTCGACTCCGATCTCCTGTGCGGTTTTGCCGCGGATGAAATTCCCGCCGCCACATACGATTGCCAATTGTACGCCGCTATCAACGATTTCTTTGACCTGAGAGGCTAACTCTTCCAATATCGTTGCACTGAATCCCTGGCCTTTTTCAGCCAATGCTTCACCACTACATTTAAGTAATACGCGTTTATACATGATTGAATTTGGCGTCTCCTTTATTTCTCTAGGGGACATTATAACAAAAAGCAGTGACCTCTTAGAAGAAGATTAACGTCGGTTCACGCAAAAAAGCACCCATGTTCAAAGCGACATGGGTGCAATATGGAAATTGTATGGGAAATGATTAGTGGATCTGACTCATCACTTCTTCGGCGAAGTTTTCTTCACGTTTTTCAATGCCTTCACCGACTGCATAACGGACAAACCCGCCACAGCTGGTGTTACCGTTTTTCAAAACGGTGGAAACCTTCATATTGGTATCCTTGAAATATTCCTGATCGACCAAGCACATATCCTGCAAAGACTTGGACACGCGGCCTTCGATGATGCCCTTGAGCACCTTTTCCGGCTTATTGGCCAATTTTTCGTCGTTTTTCAGGATTTCCTGTTGAACTTCAGTTTCGTGGGCAATCACATCCGCTGGCATATCGTTTCTAGAAACGTAGGACGGATTCATAGAAGCGATCTGCATGGCAATGTCTTTTGCCAATACTGCATCACTGCAATCTTTCAACACACAGGCAACGGCAATTTTGCCCCCCATATGCAAATAACATCCGAAGATATCGTTGTCGCCCTTTTCAAGGGTAGCAAAACGACGCAATGTGATTTTTTCACCGATGGTGGCAGTGGCATCGATCACACAATCGGCAACGGTTTTGCCGTTTAACGGCAACGCATTGGCACTATCCAGATCGGTTGCATCGCCCTGTAACAGAGCATTGGCCACATCATCGATCAACTTCAAGAATGTTTCATTTTTGGCAACAAAGTCCGTTTCGCTGTTCATTTCGACAACGACTGCCTTGTTTCCATTGGAAACAACACGGGTCAGACCTTCAGCAGCCACACGTCCGCTTTTCTTAGCAGCCTTGGCAATCCCTTTTTCACGCAGCCAGTCAATGGCCTTGGCCATATCGCCTTCAACTTCGACCAGTGCCTTTTTGCAATCCATCATACCGGCGCCGGTCTTTTCACGCAATTCCTTGACTAATGCAGCAGTAACTTGCATAACTATTCTCCTTCTTTAGCAGGGGCAGCGGTGCTAGCGGCTTCCGTGTTGACTTGCTTGCGTACGCGGACACGGCCTTCACCGTCTACCTTGGTTTCAGTACCGTCGTCTTTTTTGATCACACGACGTTCACCATTGAAGTTACGACGGTTCTCACGATTGCGACGTTCTTCGATCTTTTCTCTTCTGCGGCGTTCCATTTCCTTGGCAACCTGATCCACACTGACCAGTACATCTGCCATGGTGATGTCTTCCTGTTCACTTGGTTGATTGGCCGTTAACGGTAGACCACCCTTGCCTTCGACAACGGCATCAGCCATCACGGCAGCCATCAATTTGATGGAACGTACGGCATCATCGTTGCATGGGATCGGATAATCAACCCAATCCGGATTGGCATTGGTATCGATCAAAGCAAATACCGGGATGTGCAGTTTGCGTGCTTCAGCAACCGCATTGTGTTCTTCGGTCGGGTCGACAATGAACAATGCATCCGGCAAACGTTTCATTTCCTTGATACCACCTAAGAAGTTTTCCAAACGTTGCTGTTCCTTCAGATAACCAGCGATTTCTTTTTTAGTATACAGGTTGATCTGACCACTGGTCTGCATGGCTTCGATTTCCAGCAAACGCTTCACACTTTTCTGGATAGTGCGGAAGTTGGTCAACGTTCCGCCCAACCAACGCTGGTTGACGTAGAAACTGCCGCTACGCAATGCTTCATCGGTGATGGCCTGTTGGGCTTGTTTTTTGGTACCGACAAACAATACCTTACCACCGGCTTCGGTGATTTCCTTCATTTTGGCATAAGCTGCATCCAAGCATTCCATTGTCTTGGCCAGATCAATGATATGAACGCCATTTTTTGCAGTGTAGATGTAATTCTTCATGGAAGGATTCCATTTGCGGGTCTGATGACCGTAATGGCATCCGGCTTCCAGAAGCTGACGCATGGTAACAACTGACATTTAATTTTCCTTCCTTTCCGTTGTTCCTCCACCAGTTCAGACCTTGATAACACCATGTCATGCATGATGCACGGATCAAGGAATTCCTGATGTGTGTATTTCACTGCTTGCACAGTGCCAAATTATTGTAACAAAAAAGCAAGAAAATAAAACTATTTTCTTGCAATTCACCTGCATTCGTGCGTGGTTTTATCCCCATTGCCGTTCTATTTGGAATTCAAAAGCGTGATTTGTGTCAACGCTTTGTCCACTGCAGCTGCTTTTCGTTGATTTTTTTCAATGGTCAGATCCATTTCCAACAAGCCAAAATTGGCATTCATCGGTTGAAAATATTGTGGGTTGGCATGTGTGATGTAATGGGCCATGGCTCCCATCATGGTCGACGGTGGTAAAACCACTGGCTCCATATTTCGAGCAACCAAAGAAGCATTGATCCCGGCCAATGCACCGGAAGCACAGCTTTCCACATAACCCTCCACTCCACTGATCTGACCGGCGATGAACCAATTGGGATGGGATTTTAATGCATACGTCGGATCAAGCAAAGTAGCCGAATTGATATAAGTGTTGCGATGCATCACACCATAACGCATGATTTGAGCATTTTCCAATCCCGGAATCATCTGAATGATCTGCTTTTGAGCGCCCCAAGTCAGGCGCGTTTGAAACCCAACGATATTATATAAACTACCAACTGCATCATCCTGACGCAACTGAACTACCGCATAAGGACGATGCCCCGTACGTGGATCACGCAAACCAACTGGTTTCATTGGTCCAAACAATAATGTCTTGACGCCGCGACGTGCCATTTCTTCAAATGGCATGCATCCATCAAAGAAAATCATCTGATCGATGGATTCATGTCCTTCAACTTTCGGAGCATCCATCACAGCCTGATAAAATGCGTCAAACTGTTCTTGATTGAACGGACAGTTGATATAATCCGCATCTCCTTTGTCATAGCGGCTTTTTTTGTATGCAATATCCATATTGATGGATTCATAACTGACAATCGGAGCGACCGCATCATAAAAATGAAACGCATCATTACCACACAACTGTTGCAACTGTTCGGCCAATTTCCCTTCGACAAGTGGACCGCATGCAATGACCACAATCCCTTCCGGAAGTGTTTCCACTTCTTTTTCAATGACATGGATCAAAGGATGACTTCGGATCTTATCGGTGATATATCGGCTAAAACGGGTTCGATCCACCGCTAAAGCACTCCCAGCTGGCACTGCATTAGCATCCGCCGCTTCCATGATCAGCGATCCGATCGATCTCAATTCTTGCTTTAGCAAACCGACAGCATTGGTCAAAACATTAGAGCGCAACGAATTGGAGCACACGAGTTCAGCAAACGTATCTAGATGCTGTATATCATTGCGTTTGATGGTCTTCATTTCATAAAGATCCACTTCTACATTGCGTTTAACAATTTGCCAAGCTGCCTCACAGCCGGCCAATCCGGCTCCGATGACGCTTACCTTTTCCATTAGCGTGCTCCTTTCGAACAAATCCACTGTTATTACCAGTGCTCTACTTTAAGTGTCGTGTGATATACAAACACATATCGATTTACGCATTCCCGTTGAGGATGTCTTTTACTTTCCTGTAGATTTACTGGTTCTTGTAGTTTTCTTGGCAGCGGCTTTACGGGTTGTTGATTTTCTGGCCGTCGACTTTTTTGTACCGGATAGACTTGCCGAAGTCGCCGCTTCATCTTTTGACGCTGTTTTCCCGCGACGCGATTTCGCTACGATCTCTTCGCCGTCTTCAGTTTCCATATAATGACATTTCGGATAATTCGAACACCCTAAAAAGAACGTACCATAGCGACTTTTACGACGGAGCAACTCGCCACCACACTTAGGACAATATTTACCGGTTGGGGTCGGAACATATGCATTCGGATCCTGAATTCGTTCCACATAGGTGCATTGCGGATAGTTCGAACAGGAAATGAATTTACCATAGCGCCCGAGTCGATAAACCAACTCGCCACCACAGTCTGGGCAGAGTCGACCAACCTTTTCCGGTTGCTTTTTCTCCATGGTCTTGTACGCGTTTTCCACCAATGGCTCGAATTCATCATAAAAGCGATGCAACGCTGCGACATTGTCCAGCTTGCCTTCTGCGATTTCGTCCAACTCGTTTTCCATATTCGCCGTATATTTCACATTGATGATCTGATTAAAATAAGCATCCAATGCTTCTGTGGTGATCATTCCTTGCTCACTCGGGAAAAACACCTTTGTTTTACTCCCTTCGCTTGCCGGTTTGAGTTCCACATAACCGCGTTGCTGGATCGTATCGATGATCGTGGCGTACGTACTGGGGCGACCGATCCCTTCCTCTTCCAATTTCTTGATCAAACGAGCCTCCGAGTATCGTAACGGCGGTTCGGTAAAGTGCTGCGTCGGGATGATCGTTTGTGCACTGATGCGCTCATTTTGTGTAAGTATCGGCAATAATTTGTCATTAACTGTTTCGATCTCACCGGCCAATTTGAGATAACCATCAAACTTCAGTCGATAACCACCGGTGGTAAAACCATAGCCATTGTTGTTAAGGATTACCGAAACGGTATCATAAACAGCCGGAGCCATCAAACTGGCAATGGTACGGATATAAATCAGCTGATAAAGTTTATATTCATCACTTTGCAGATACGGTTTGACTTTTTCCGGCGTATTGGCAACACTAGTGGGACGGATCGCTTCATGTGCGTCCTGCGCATTTTTGTCTTTTCGAGCATGGTATGTCCCCAAATACTGTTTGCCATAGGTGCTTTCGATGTACTGGTTTGCGCTGCCCACGAATTCCGGTGCCAATCGACTGGAATCCGTACGCATGTAAGTAATCAAGCCCATCACATTCCCACCTAAATCAACGCCTTCATAAAGCCGTTGGGCGATCGACATCGTGCGTTTGGCAGAAAAGCGCAGTTTGTTAGCCGCATCTTGTTGCAATGTCGAAGTGATATACGCCAATCGAGGTGCTCGTCTGCGTTCGCTCACGTCAACGGATACGACTTCGAAATTCTCTGTTAATGCGTTTAATACCGCATCACAATCTGCTTGACACTTCAATTCGATTTTATTTTCTTCGTGAGTCGATAATTCCGCTTCAAAATCGATTCCATCTTTAAAAAACTGTGCCTTGATATCCCAATATTCTTCCGGAACGAAAGCCTGGATTTCTTTTTCACGGTCCACGATCAATTTCAA
>CALVCY010000042.1 GCA_944326175.1 uncultured Erysipelotrichaceae bacterium | reverse complement strand
TTTGGGGTCCACCACTCATCATTTTGATGTTATTTACCGGTGCCTACTTCACCATTCGCAGCGGCTTCTTCCAGGTCGTCCATATCAAAACCATCTTCTCCCATACGTTAGGGATCCTATTCAAAGGTAAAGATGATGCGGATGAATCCAAAAAGGGTTTACTGACTCCCTTTGAAACCATTGCGACCGCAGTCGGTTCCACCGTGGGTTACGGGAATATCGCTGGTGTGGCCACCGCAGTGACCACTGGTGGTCCCGGTGCTGTGTTCTGGATGTGGTTGACCGCATTTTTAGGAATGATGATCAAACAAGTCGAAGTGACCTTAGCCGTCTATTTCAGACGAACCGATGAAGAAGGCAATCCTTATGGCGGCCCGACCTATTACATGGAACGAGGGTTAGGTCAAATGCATCATTGGGGAAAGAAGTGGATCATTCCGGCGGTGGTTTTCGGTTGCGGGATATTCTCTACATTCTTCATTACCGCCAGCAACTATACCACCAGTGAAGTGATCGCCAACTCATTCCATATCCCGCAGGAAATCGCTGCATTTGGCATCCTATGTGCCGTCTATTTTCTCGTTTGGGGTGGTGCAAAACGCCTCAGTCGGATTTTCACGAAACTGGTTCCGATCATGAGTATCGGGTATTTGATCGCCGGTTTGATCGTGATCGGCATGCATATCGATAACTTACTTCCAACATTGTCAGCGATTTTTACCAATGCCTTTACCGGCACAGCTGCCATGGGCGGGTTTGCCGGTGCGGCTGTGGCACAGGTCATTTCCACCGGTATGGCACGCAGTGTTTACAGCAATGAAGCCGGTTGGGGTACCAGTCCGATGGTCCATGCTTCCGCCAAGACTTGGCATCCGGTCGAGCAAGGTTTATGGGGCAGTTTCGAAGTGTTTGTCGATACATTTATCGTGTGCTCCATCACCGCGTTGACGGTATTGATCAGCGGGGAATGGACCTCTGGTGCGACCAATGCCACATTGGCACTGAATGTATTTACCGATTCGTTTGGCACGATCGGTATGGTCTATATCGTTGCGACCATGCTGGTATTCCAGTTGACCACCAGTGGTGGATGGTATGTCTATTACCAAGCAGTATTGCGTCATCTGGCGAAAAACAATCCCAAGCTGAAGAAAACGTTATTGACCATCTTCCGTAATTTCTATGCGATCCCTGGTTTTTTGATCACGTTATTCATTCTGCATGTTTCTGATCTTTCGATCTGGACATTGGTGGATATCACATCAGCGATCCCGACATTTATCAATGTGGCAGTGATCTTGCTTTTGAGCAATACGTATTTCAAATTGCTCAAAGACTACAAGGCACGAGTGTTCCATCAAGGGGAAGTGGATCCAAATTTTGCATTATTCTACGAAGATAAGCCGGAAGTCAAAGCAGCGTTACAACGCGGGGAGGATATTTAAATGGTGACGTTATATACCAATGGTCATATTTTTGATGGAAATGGATGGATCGAAGCGTTTGCAGTGGATGGTTCGACCATTGTTGCGACGGGTTCTAGCACTGCCTTGATCCAACAATATCCAAAAGCTGCCATTGTCGATTTGAATCATCATTTTGTATCGGCTGGTTTCAATGATTCCCATATGCATGTACTCAACTATGGATATGGTTTGGCTTCGTTGCAACTTGCTGAGCATACACAATCGTTGAAACAATTGCAACAATATGTTCGCGATGAGATCCATCATCGCAATATCCCATCCGGACGATGGGTGAGGGGACGTGGTTGGAACCATGATTTCTTTGAGGATGACCAACGGTTTCCAACCCGATATGATCTTGATCAAATTTCGACGGATCATCCCATTTGTCTGGTACGTGCCTGCGGGCACTCCTGTGTGGTCAATTCGTTAGCATTGGAGTTGATCCATGTCACAAAAGATACCCCTCAACCAAACGGTGGTGCATTCGATGTGGATGAACATGGAGAACCATTGGGGATCTTCAGAGAAAACGGATTAGACATGGTCTATCAAGCGTTACCGAAACCCAGTATCGACGAGTTGGAAGAGATGTTGGAAAATGCGATGCATCATCTCAACGCCTATGGTGTGACCAGTGCTCAAACGGATGACTTCGTCGTTTTCCATGGTTTAGACTATCACGATGTCATAACCGCGTATCAAAACTTGGAAGCCAAGGGGAAGATGAGCGTACGGATCTATGAACAGAACCATTTTACTAATCCCCATGATCTGTCTCAATTTTTAGCTGAAGGGCGCAATAGTGGTATCGGATCTTCATGGTTCAAATATGGGCCATTGAAAATGCTAGGGGATGGCTCATTGGGGGCCAGAACGGCTTATTTATCTCAACCTTATGCAGACGATGGTTCAACCACTGGTATCGCTGTCTATGATCAATCCACATTCAATCAAATGATCGATCTAGCCCATCGAAATGGCATGCAGATCGCCATCCATGCCATAGGTGATGCGATCATGGATCGCATCATCAATGCTATGGAAGCTACCATGACTAACCATCCACGATTCGATGCGCGTCATGGGATCATCCATTGTCAGATCATGCGTCCCGATCAATACCAACGCATGAAAGCCTTGGATCTGCATGCCTATATCCAATCTATTTTCCTGGATTATGATATCGGTATCGTCCATCAACGCGTCAATCCGTTATTGGCATCGTCTTCTTATGGTTTCCATACGATGCAACGTTTGGGATTGCATGTCTCCAATGGCAGTGATTGCCCAGTAGAATTACCGGATTGCATGTGCGGGATCCAATGTGCCGTTACACGCAAGTCGGTCCATCATGATTATGGTATTTATCGGCCGGAAGAAGCGATGAGTGTTGCGGATGCTATCCGTTCATTCACGATCGAAGGGGCCCATGCGTCATTTGAAGAAACGGTGAAAGGTTTGATCGCTCCGGGATACTTGGCAGACTTTGTGATCTGGAGCGATGATCCGTTTATGGTTGAACCACAGCAGATCCATACGATCCATCCATTACAAACGTATGTCAATGGAACGTGTGTCTATGATCAAAACCATATTGACAATCAATAGTTGAATTATCAAACTGAAATGCAGGTGGTCCAACCACCTGCATTCAAGTTTTAAAGGAGCAGTAGACATGATTGAAATCCAACATGTATCCAAACAATACGTGGCCAATACCAAAGCCGTCGATGATCTGGATTTCACCGTCCATAACGGTGAAATCTTCGGTTTTATCGGAGAAAACGGTGCAGGTAAAAGTACCACCATCCATATGATCAGTGGCATTCTAGAACCCGATGCAGGGGACATATTGCTCGATGGTCATTCCATCATCACCGATCCGGTCGAAGCCAAACGCACCTTTGGCTATGTATCCGATAACCCGGACTTTTTCATGGGCATGAAAGCCATCCAGTATCTCAATCTCGTTGCCGATATTTATAATGTCGATGCAACCACTCGAAAAACCAATATTCTTTCTATGGCGCAAACATTTGAACTGGATCAATTGCTCAATAATCCCATATCTTCCTATTCCCACGGGATGCGGCAAAAACTGATGATCATCGCCGCATTGTTGCATGAACCCAATAACTGGATCATGGATGAACCACTAGTTGGGTTGGATCCAAAGAGTCAGCATGATACCAAGCAGATGATGAAAGATCACGCCGCTAAAGGTCACAGCGTGTTTTTCAGCACTCATGCGTTGGAGGTTGCTGAAAAACTGTGTGACCGTATCGGCGTGATCCACCATGGCAAACTCTTGTTTATCGGTACGTTGGATCAATTACGGCGTCAATATGATGCGACCATGTCGCTTGAAGATCTGTTTTTGGAGATGACGGAACATGCATAACATTCTGTTATTATCCAAAATATTGCTGAAAGCTCAGTTTCAAGGGATGGTCAATGCCACAAAAATGCATGGTTCAACCAAGAAAAAACCATCTAAAGGGACAAAGATCGCCATTGGCATTGCATATGTCATTCTCTTCGGTTATCTGATCGCCTTGTTTACATTTTTGTTTGACGGGATCAATACCATGGCCATCACGTATGATTTACCCGAATTATCCATCACGATCCTGTTGATCATGGTGCTATCCATCGGCCTGTTCATGATGGTTTTGGCGATGGTATCCACTTTGTATTATGATCAAACCACTTCCATATTGTTACCGTTACCCTTAAGTGCCACGGAAATTCTGGCAGCCCGCAGTATCGTGTTGCTCGTCGACACCTGGATGCTTGTGGCATTACTTGCAATCGGACCAATGGTGATCACCACAGTTCAGCTTGGTTTGACCATCATTCAATTTATTTTATTGCTGTTGATGCTACTTACGATCTGCATCATTCCCAGTTGTATTTTGGGGATTTTGTTGATGGTGATCATGCGTTACAGTCGCATCTTCTATAACAAAAAACGGGTCCAACTCATTGCATTTCTTTTATTTTTCATCATTTATTTCATTTTTTTGAATCAGCTCGGTTCCACGACCACTGTCATGGAAGATGCATTGGTAGGTGTCAAGCTGTTATCGAACATATCTCAAACGATGGGATCGTGTTATCCACCGCTTCGTTTAGCGGTGGATGCCATTCGGGCATCATCATTTGGTGATGGTTTGATCAAATTACTGGTATACGCTGGTCTAACCAGTGGAACCGTATGGATCTACTTTAAGATTGGTCAAACCATTTACCTCAAAGGTCTGGTAGCCTCCATGCTCAATGGTGGAAAACGCAAAGTTGGGAAAGTCAACGATCATCTATTTCAAAAACACCATCCCATCTATGGTTATATCCAAAAAGAACTCCATACCATCTTCTCTTCCGCCACATTCATTATTCAAATGGTCACACCAATATATCTTGTGGCCGGGATCATGTTGGTCAGCCTGAGTATCGGAATATCCCAGAGTGATGCCGATCTATTTGAATTGATCGCAATGCTACGCAGTTTAGGTGTGGATCAATGGATCACTTTTGGTATCTGTGCATTTGTTTTATTCATTGGCAGTATGGATTATTGTGCCGGTGTGATGATCAGCAAGGATGGGCAGTGTGCATCCTGGATGCGCACGATCCCCATGGGTGCATTGGATCAAAGCAATGCCAAGCTCATTACGGCTATGCTGATCCGAATGCCCTTGATTCTATTGATCAGTGTGGTTTTACCATTATTTCAAGTGGTTGCACCACTTTCTGCATTAACTTTATTTTTTATCCTTGTTGCTCATATGTTGGTATGCGATGTCTTTGGATTATGGAACGATGCGCGAAAGCCTTACCTGAACTGGACTAGTGAGATCCAAGCCGTCAAAAATAATACCAAGGTGTTCGTTGGCATGCTGTTCAATCTACTCGCAGCAATCGGATTGGGTGGGATCTATTATCTGATTTTATCCTGGTTATCTCAATCTATGTTGGTTGAATTCATCATGATCGTTTTTTCGATCATTATTATCGTGATCACCCTGTTGATCCAACGAAAAGTCGGTTCCCATTTGCTCGATGCTGTTCACTAATCACAATATTGATGGTTGAAACCATTGCAATCCATACCCATAATGCAAAGAGCTATGCTAAAATAATCGCGCAAAACAAAGGAGAGTA
>CALVCY010000041.1 GCA_944326175.1 uncultured Erysipelotrichaceae bacterium | reverse complement strand
ACCGTGTATCTTATCTTAGACACACGGTTTTTTTCATGGATTACTTCACTTCAGCACGATATTGCTGCATTTCTTTTTCGTTTCCGTAAATGAAATGTCCGGGTTTGATTTCTTCCCAGAATGGTTTATCCACGCTGTAATCATGGATCGACATATCATACGGATGCACGACTTTTTGCTTTTCGATGGCCGGATCAGGGATCGGCACAGAAGAAAGCAATGATTTGGTGTACGGATGCAACGGATTCAGGAATAACTCTTCCGCTTCAGCCAATTCAACGATATGACCCAAATGAATGACCGCGATCCGATCGGAAATGAAACGGACAACGGAAAGATCGTGGGCAATGAACAATACCGTCAGATTGCGTTCCTTCTGGAACTGTTTGAGCAGATTGAGTACCTGTGCACGAATGGATACATCCAATGCACTGATCGGTTCATCCGCGATCAACAATCGCGGTTCCATGATCATCGCACGGGCGATACCGACACGCTGACGCTGACCGCCGGAAAATTCATGTGGATAACGGCTTTTGTGTTCCGGCAATAGACCGACACTTTGTAATGCAGCATCGACTTTGGCTTCACGATCTGCTTCATCTTTATACAGATGGAAATTGTACAGTCCTTCGGAGACACAATAATCGATCGTGGCCCGTTCGTTCAAACTGGCAGCCGGATCTTGGAAGATCATCTGAATATTACGGACGACCATTTTATCCACTTCTTTGCTGGTCTTACCAGAAATCTTGGTGCCATCAAAAATGACTTCACCATTGGTGATCGGATTCAATTTGATAATGGCTCGACCAATGGTAGTTTTGCCTGAGCCAGATTCACCGACCAAGGAAAACGTTTCACCTTCATAGATATCAAAATTGACATCATTGACGGCGGTAAAGGAACGTCGGCCATTTTTAAACGTGACTTCCAGATCCTTGACTTCCAGGATTTTTTTGCGTTCAGTCATGGCTGACCTCCTTTCCATACAATTTGTTCATACGGGCATGCAGATTCTGGATGCCTGCCGGTGGTTCGACTTTCGGCGCTCTGGGATCCAACAACCATGTTTTGGCCCAATGGGTATCCGTGACATTGAAGATCGGTGGCTCTTCTTCAAAATCGATCTGCATCGCATATGGATTTCTTACGGCAAACGCATCACCTTTGACTTCCTCGAATAAGGATGGAGGTGTACCGGCAATGGCGAATAATTCATGACCCTTTTCACCCAACTGCGGTAAAGAGTTCAACAACCCCCAGGTATAGGGATGTTTGGGTTCATAGAATACTTCTTCGACTTTACCATATTCGATGATCTGACCCGCATACATGACCGCCACATCATCAGCAACATTGGCCACGACACCCAGATCATGGGTAATGTAGATCGTGGTGAAACCATAATCTTTTGACAAATCTTTGATCAATTGGATGATCTGGGCCTGGATGGTCACATCCAGCGCTGTAGTCGGCTCATCACAAATCAAAATCTTTGGATGACATGCCAATGCTATGGCAATAACGATACGCTGACGCATACCACCTGAATACATGAACGGGTATTCATCGTATCGTTTTTCAGGATCGGGAATACCAACACGTCCCATCAATTCAATGGCTTCCTTTTTGGCCTCAGATTTTGATTTTCCTTCATGCTTGATGATGACTTCGCTGATCTGATAGCCAATGGTGCGTACTGGATCCAAAGAACTCATCGGATCCTGAAACACAGTAGCGATTTTTTTTCCACGGATGGCTGCCCAATCTTTATCAGTTTTGAATTTGGCCAGATCCTGTCCTTCAAACCAGATTTCTCCCTGCGGGATCGATCCATTGATTTCAAGCATTCCAGTAAACGTTTTGGTAAAAACGCTTTTACCAGAACCGGATTCACCAACGATCGCGACAGTGCGGCCTTCCTCAAAATCAAGCGAGATATTGCGGATTGCCGTCAATACCCGATCACGCACCTTAAATTTAACGACTAAGTTTTTAACCGAAAGCAACGGTGTTTTGTTCGTATTTTGCATAATTTTCTCCAAAACCTCCTTTGCTTAGTTCATGTGCGTCTTGGGATCCGACGCATCGGCCAAAGTCTGACCAACAATATAGAATGAAACGGAAATCGCCGCCGCGACGATCAATGGCAACCAGAACATGTACGGTGCACTGAGCATGTAGGGCGAATAAGTCTGGATCATCTGGCCTAACGAAGCGACATCTTTACCCAAACCGACTCCAAGATAACTTAAGAACACTTCATAAGAAATGTAACTTGGAATATCCCGCGCGACGCTGGTCACGATCACAGAAACCAGATACGGCAAGATGTTATGGGTAACGATCTTGCTGACCGGTGTACCCAAGCAACGTGAGGCCAGGTTATATTCACGATCGCGAATGATCATGACCTGAACACGAATGAAATACGCCACAGAGATCCAAGACGTGACACTCATGGCAAAGATCAATTGCCAAATGCCACCACCTAGTGCATAAACCAAAACCATGACGATCAGCGTAAATGGTACATTGGCGACAACATTGTAAACTTCGATCATGAACACGTCGATTTTTTTGGAATATCCCCAAAACATGCCAACGATCACACCGATCACGGTAGAAATAAGGGTGGCCATTGCAGCGATGAACAAGGAATTGCGTGTTCCCGCCCATACGGCATCAAACAGATTCTTACCGACATTGTCCGTACCAAATGGGAATTCCAGACACGGCCAGATGTAATGCATGGAACGATCGTTGATAAAGCCCGGATCACGTGGATCATACCCACTGATCATGGGATGGACGATCGACATGATGACGATAAACAAAACGATCAACAACATCACGATCGCCACTTTACTGGAGAAGAACTGTCTGAAAACACTCTTCCAGTAACTGTATTGCGGCGCCGCGATATGTTCACTGGCATCTTCTTTCATTTGGACGAAAGTAAATTTATTTTCACTCATCGTGTATCTCCTTTCGCCGTCAATTGGATACGTGGATCGATAACCGTCATCAATACGTCACCGACCAAAACCGCCAGGATCGATAATGACGCAAAAATAAACGTCAAGGTGATCACCATATTGTTATTGACCACTTTGATGGCATCGGGAAGCATCTTGCCCATACCTGGAATCGAGAAAATACTTTCAGTAATCACCGATCCGCTCAAGCAGGCAACCACTGAGCTGGGGATACCATTGACGATCGGAATGATCGCATTTTTCAAAATATGGCGATTGAATATTTCAGACTGACTCAAGCCTTTTGCCTTGGCAAACTTGACATAGTCTGCATTGGTCTGGTCGACCATGTATCGTCTTACCCAGGTCATCAAGGATGCCGTATTGAGCAACGCCAAAATGATGATCGGTAAAACGTAAGAGCGAATATCTCCAAAACCGTATTGAGGGAATTTATCCGGTGCACCGAAGATGTTACCGATCTGTTTGACCAAGAAAATAAAGGCCAAGGACGGTAATGCGATTAAGAAATTGATATAGACAATACCGATCTTATCGACCAATTTGCCTTTTTTACGTGCCATTTGAATGCCGGCTGGAATAGCAATCAAATACGCTATGATCAATGATAGCAAACCAAACATCAAAGATGTGGATGCCATTGACGGATCCTTGTAATTCAATGCGCAATCTGCATAATTGGTATCGAATTTGGTTGTATCCAAATGATCCAGTGTACTGGTCATTTTATATTTACAAGCATTCAGATTCACACTAGACGGTTGAGTAACACCGGTCGGGAATGTTGTATCCGTTTGTTGCGGTGTGCCCTGTCCTTGCATGATCACCGTCATCGTCGCTACGCCCTGATTGGTCGGGAACGAATTTCCGAAGTTCAATTCGACGACGTTTTGATGGATGAACGGGAATGATCCATCGATATAGATCTGAGTTTCAGAAAGACAGCCACTGCATTTGATCGCTGGCAATCCTTCATAGGTGGTCGACAAATAATATTTGCGTTCAAGGTCCGGATTATTCGGATCCTGGATGTACCACGGATTATCGATGCGGATAAATGTGGTCAGAAAATTCCATACCAGTTCCACCATCGTATAATCACGGCTCGCAAATGGCATGCCGCTTTGCAAATACTGAATGGTATACCCATCATCAGCATACTGATCAACGACACGCTGTTGTTCCTCACTACCGACTGTCAGACACGCCGTTGTGTCTTCACTGCCGGCATTGATGCACATGTCACTCATAGTCTGATAATCCAGATATCCCAATTCTTCCCATCGGGTATAGGTATATGCCGTTTTGGCATCCCCCTGCATTTTTTTATACCCGGCATCCTGGTCAAAAATTTTGGTTCGTGACACCATCTTAAACAAAAGTAGCATCACGATCACCACGACCAACAGAATGGAAATAACGGATTTCAGAAGTCGAGTCAGCACGTATTTTTTCATGTATCTCTTCCTTCCTTATGACAATAATTAGGTTGTAAACCTTTTTCAAAGCTTACAACCTAATTCGATTATTATCGGAATTTGCTTTCAGTTAACGGATTATTCACCCTTAACTTCAGCACGGCGTGCTTCGTAATCAGCAGCAGTGATAATACCATCGCTGACTAACTGCAGACCTTTCCACTTGTATTCTCCGACACCAGTCTGTCCATCCTGTTTGGTGAACGGGACGAAGCGACGGACCCATTGCGTACGGGTCTGCTGGTATGACGGGATATACAATGCATGAGCAACTAAGTAAGCATCAGCTTGAGCAAATGCTTCATAACGTGCATCCATATCATCCGTGATGGCATCCGCTGTACGGTAGAGTTCTTCATATTCGTAGAAGCCCAATTCTTCCTTGACAGCAGCATCCGGATCTTCATCCTGATCAGCTGGTAAGAAACCAAAGGCATTCATCAGATAACCAGTTGTCGGAGAAACGATATCGACGAAGGATTTTGGATCCGCATAGTCCGGAGACCAACCAGCAAACGTATTGATGTCATAGTCACTGGCTTCCGGTCCTGCCTGGTTGTAGCAGGTAGCATTAATCTCATCTTCGTTCATCATCACGACATTGATGAGAATGTTGCCTTCAGTGTTGGATTCGACCGACTGTTTCAAACTGTTGGCCTGGTTGACCAAACGCTGATTGCTTTCCAAAGTCGGCATATCCAACGTGATCGGGAATACGATTCCATCTGCTTCAGCCGCTTCGATATAGCTCATGGCTTCTTCAGCGGAGAAGAATGCATCCTGACCATCGGCCAATGAGCGGGTATCACCAGTCATTTCGGCATAAGCTTCTTCGACTAAAGTACCATAGCTCTTCCCGTCGCCAGTATGGACAACTTCAGGATAGTTGTTGATATTACGCAATGTTTCTTCCGCAACATCCACTGGAGCAGACACAGCTAGATAACTGGTCTTATCAAATGCCGCACGCAATGCCTTACGGAAGTTTTCATTGCGAATCGCAGCCTGTGTATTGGCTTTATCTTCATCGGTGGTATGAGCACTGTACTGATAGCTCAAACGGTTGAAGTTCAACTGGATACCGAACACGGAAGCATTCGGTTCGCTCGCAACGATGAAGCCAGCATATTTATCAGCATAGCTTTGATAATCAGCCCAACTGGTTTCCAGATATGCAGCAGGATATGTACCAGCTTCAAATGCATTGATCTTGCTATATGGATCGCTACCATCATCGAAAATCTGGGTGATGGTTTCGATATAGACATGATCCGCATCCCAATAGGATTGGTTTTTGGTCATGACAATGCTGGACTTGAAGTCATAGCTTTGCAGGATATAGGCACCATTGTAAAGAATGGAGTCCGGCTGACCGGCAGCACCAAAGGTGCATTCTTCGATCACCGGATTACCTAATGCACAACCTGTACCTCTGGATTCCAAGAATGTCTTGTTCACCGGATAAAGTACAGTGTAGTTCGCCATCGTTTCGAAATATGGTGTACTGGACTCTAATGTAAATTCCAGTGTCAGATCGTCGATTGCCTTGACACCAACTTCTTCAAAGTCAACCAAACCGTCGACATATTGACTGTAATTTTTGATAACGCCTTCGAGCAACCATCCCGTACCACTATTGAAATCAGCGGCATGCTGCATACCGGTAACCCAGTCCTGAGCAGTTACCTGTTCATAAACTTCACCAGTACTGGTGACCCAGTAAACATCCGGGCGGATGTGGAATGTCCACACTGTTGCATCTTCGTTGGATGTCCAATCGGTTGCCAAAGACGGCACGATGTTTCCAGCAGCATCGTTTTCCACCAGACCATCAACAAAGTTGACATTCTGACGGTGATCTTCAGCCAAGGCGGAAGTGACGTAGTCCATTGTTGCGACATCAGTCGTGTAATAGTACGTCATTTCAGTCGGACCGGTGTAATCTGCAACACTGGTTGCAACGGTATACGTCGCTGCGGTACCGCCACTACCCAAGGCAGTTGTGCCTTCGGTGGTTGGGGTGTCAGTTCCGGTCGCCGCCGTCGTAGACGGGGTTGTCGTGTTTCCAGAACATGCAGCCAGGGATACCAGCATCAGTCCAGCCAAAGAGCTTGAAACTAATTTCTTCATAATTCCCTCCCTAGTTTCTGCAATCAAATTGCATGTGAACATTTTCGAACAATTGATA
>CALVCY010000040.1 GCA_944326175.1 uncultured Erysipelotrichaceae bacterium | reverse complement strand
TTACCATGACAACTTGGACACTGGATTTCCACATCGGGCAAGAATTGAACATCCATCAGGATGTGGCCGGTACCATCACACTCTTGGCAGCGCAATGATCCGGTGTTATACGAAAAATCCGAAGCCTTTAACCCTAGGGAACGTGCTTGTTGTGTTTTGGCATACAGTTTTCTTAATTCATCCAATATGGCACTGTAGGTGGCCATGGTGGAACGAACATTAGCGCCAATGGGTGTGGCATCAATCAGATTCACGGTGGTGATACCATCATGTTCAATGGTATGAATATGGCTGGGTAATGGTTGATGCGCAATGGATGCATTGATGGCAGGGATCAGACTTTCCAAAATCATGGTCGTTTTGCCGGAACCGGAGACACCGGTAACGGCAATCAACCGTGATTTAGGGAAAGTCACATCCAATGGGTGGACGGTATGGATGGTATCCGTCATCATATGGATCGTTCCATGTTCAAACATGGTTATTGGATCGGCTTTATCTCGTACTTTCAGGAAATGGTTTGAACCAAGATAGGGTGCGATCACACTATTAGGATTCGCTTTGATTTGATCGATGTTACCCTGGGCGATGATGGTCCCACCATCCACACCGGCACCCGGCCCCATCTCGATCATATGATCTGCTTGGTTCAACACCCGCGTATCATGGTCCACTAAAATAACGGTATTACCATGATCCAATAGATCATCAACCATCCCCATCAAACCATCGATATTCGATGGATGCAATCCGATCGATGGTTCATCCAATACATACATCACCCCATTGCTGCGATTGCGTACCGCACGGGCTAAAGCGACTCGCTGACGCTCGCCGGTCGACAACGTCGCACTGGAGCGATCCAATGATAAATATCCCAAACCCAGATCTATCAATCGTTTCGCCATATGATTGAAGCTATCGATGATGGATTTGGCCATTTCGCGCATATCATCCGGTAGTTGTTCGGGAATGGAATTGACCCAAGGGATCAATTGATCCAGTGGCATCCTGCAAATCTCATCTAGGGATTTATCACATAATTTCGATGCCCGTACGGTATCTGAAAGCCGTGTCCCGTTGCAATAGGGACAGGGTTCAGTTTTTAGAAATTTTTCCACACGCTTCATACCTTTTTCGTCTTTGACTTTCGCTAAGGCGTTTTCAACGGTATAGACGGCATTGTAGTAGGTAAAATCGAGCTCGGCAAAATCATCCCCTTTTTTGGATTGGTAAAGGATATGCTTCTTTTCGGCCGGGCCATGGTAAACGATGTCTTTTTCATGTTCCGTTAATTCTTTAAACGGCACATCGGTTCGCACACCCATGGCGCGGCAGACATCAACCATTAAACTCCACATCAAGGAATTCCAGGGGGCCACTGCGCCTTGTTCGATGGTCAGATTTTCATCCGGTACCAAGGTGCTTTCATCCACAATGGTCAGTGTTCCGGTTCCGGAACAATGAGGACAGGCACCAGTCGAATTAAAGGAAAGTGCTTCGGCACTAGGACCATAGAATTCATCCCCACAGATGGAACAGATCAATGGTTTACCCAAGGCATTATCGATGGTTGGACCATGTAAATGACCATTTTTACAAGGATGACATCCCAATCGAGAGACCATCAAACGAATGGTATTGAGTAATTCTGTGGCTGTACCAAAGGTGGATCGGATCCCACCGATGGCGGGACGCTGATGCAGTGCCAAAGCAGCCGGGACATTGTCGATGGAATCGACATCGGCTGCAACGGCACTGCCCATGCGTCGACGGGTATAAGTGGATAGACTTTCCAGATAACGTCGGCTACCTTCGGCGTATAAAACACCCAATGCCAATGAACTTTTCCCGCTGCCGGATACTCCAGATATGGCAACCAATTGATGCAAGGGAATATTCACGTCGATATTTTTGAGATTATGGACATGGGCACCATGGATGATGATATGGGTGGGATTGTGGTGATGCATGGTTTAATCATCCCATCCATGGTGCATGTAGAGCTGATCATCCAGGGTATAGATGGTAAAACCATCATCATTAAGGATCGCGTAGGTTTTCGGATGCCCTTCCTTCGGAAAGGTCATCGATCCAGGGTTAAGGATATGGATATGGTTATCGTTGGTATACCCACAGGGGATATGAACGTGACCATAGAGAAAAATATCGTTTTCATTCAGATATTTATATGCAGTGAAAGGGTCATCGTGATGACCATGGGTCATCCACAGTTTATGATGGTTGTACCATAAAAAATTGTTCAATGAATCGATGGAGAATGGTAAAACCATTTGATCCACCTCCCCATCACAATTTCCTTTGACACAGATGATTTGCTTTGCATATGGTTTAAGATCTTCAATGACCTGTTTGGGATCATAATCATCGAATAATCCATTACGTGGGCCATGGTAAAGTACATCCCCACAACATAGGATGAAATCAAAATCATGAGTTTTCATTAAGGTTTTGATCTTATGGGATGCAATGGTTGAACCATGGATATCGGAAATCACTAGAACGTTCATAAACACCTCCGTCTGATTTTATTATATCGAATAATCTAAGCGATAATCCAAAGTAAGATGGTCGTTAAAACATGGTAGAATGATCGTGGTTTAACCAACATACCGTTGATCATTTCGACAGCGAGCATATCTGGTTTCTACCATCAACTAGCATGGATTCATTGGATCTTATATCAAGACCGACAGGAGGTAACATGCGCAATCAATCATTTCATTTAGCCAGCTGGGCGATGTTTATCGCGTTGTTGTGCTTATTGACATTCACACCGATCGGATTTATCCCGCTTGGCCCTATCAAAGCCACCATCGTTCATCTTCCCGTGATTTTGATGGGCATGATCTTCGGAATTCAAGATGGGATCATTGCAGGAGTTTGCTTTGGTTTGGCATCATTGGTCAGCAATACGATGATGCCGGGAGTACTATCGTTTGCTTTTACACCATTTGTTCAAGTGGCGGGAATCGGTGGGAATGCTTACTCATTGATCATCTGTTTTCTTCCACGGATCATCCTTGGTTTGACCAGTGGATATTGTGGACGATATTTATCTAAACGCAATTGGATGGCACTATCGGCATGTGGGATATCCTTGTTGCATTCCATATTGGTGCTAGGATTGATTTTTATTTGTTTTAAAGATGAATATGCCTTGATCATGGATATATCTTCATCCTTGGTTTTGACCACGATCTTCATGACTTTTCTCACTCAATCCATGGTGGAAGCCATATTGGCCATGGCATTCATCTTTTTGATTTATCCTTTGATCCAAGCTACGAAAGGAAGACATTTGGTATGAAAACGGTATTAGTCGGTATCAGCGGCGGCATCGCTGCCTATAAAGCCGCACAATTGGTTTCGGATCTTTCCAAGATCGATGACGTCAACGTAGAAGTGTTGATGAGTAAAAATGCATGTGAGTTCATCACTCCATTGACCCTTCAGACTCTCTCGCATAATCGAGTCACCGTGGATAGCTTCGATACCAATTATGCGTATGATGTCCACCACATTTCCCAAGCCAAGAAAGCGGATCTTTTCATCATCGCCCCAGCCAGTGCGGATGTGATTGCCAAGGTGGCCCATGGGATCGCCGATGATGCATTGACGACGACATTTTTGGCATGTCATTGTCCCAAACTGATCGCACCGGCGATGAATACCGGGATGTTGGAAAATCCGATCACGCAGAACAATTTGAAGATCTGTAAATCCTATGGGATGACTATATTGGATGCTCAAAGCGGTTATTTGGCCTGTGGAGATCAGGGAAAAGGTCGCTTGCCTGAAGTTTCAGTTTTAAAACAAGCAGTGCTGCACCATTTATACAAAGACGATACATTAAATGGAAAGAAAGTGTTGATCGATGCCGGTCCGACTCAGGAAGCGATCGATCCGGTGCGTTATATCAGCAATCACTCTTCCGGGAAAATGGGAGTATCACTGGCCAAATCATTCGCATTAAAAGGGGCGGATGTCACATTGGTCATGGGTCCGAATCATCTGGAAATGCCCTATGGCGTAAATGTGGTGGATGTGATCAGTGCCAAAGAGATGTATGAAACCATGATGGCATATGGTCCAACCAGTGATATTGTGGTTTGTTGTGCGGCAGTGGCGGATTATACACCGGTAAATGTTGCAGACCATAAGATCAAAAAAAGTGAGGGTGGTCTGACCATCGAATTGAAACGGACTGATGATATCCTACGGTGTCTTGGAGAAAACAAAAAAGAGCATCAAGTGTTGATCGGTTTTGCCATGGAAACAAATGATATGGAAAACTATGCCAAAACCAAATGTATTCAAAAACATTGTGATTACATCGTGGGTAATACCATCGTCAAAGGGGAAAGTGGATTTGGTACAGATACCAATCGGATCATCATTACGGATGGTCAGACCATTGAAGGTCCATGGTTTGGTAGTAAAGATGAAATGGCAGACATCATTGTCGAAAAGGTGGTGAGATCATGTTACTAACGGTTGATGTGGGCAATACCAATATCACTATGGGGGTCATGGATGGTTTGACCATCAAAGCGTCCTTTCGTATGACCACTAAAAGTGAAAAGACCAGTGATGAATTTGGTTTGACCATCTTAGAATTCCTTGTCTACCATCAAATCGATCCTCAATCCATCCACGGGATCATCATCACTTCCGTGGTTCCAAAATTGATGCATAGTTTGACCAATGCATTCATCAAATATTTTCATCAAAATCCATTCATCGTTAAATCAGGGATCAAGACTGGCATCAAACTCAACAATGACAATCCCAAAGAAACCGGTGCCGATCGTCTGGTCACCGCCGTTGCCGCCCATCATATTTATGGCGGCAACTGCCTGGTGATCGACTTTGGCACCGCCACCACGTTTGACTTTGTGGCTGAAGATGGTTCCTTCAACTATACCGTGATCGCACCCGGTGCTCAAATATCTGCCAATGCGTTATGGACTCAGACTGCGAAACTACCAGAAATCGAGATCGTGGCCATGGATCATATTTTGGCAAGAAATACGATCAATGGTATGCAAGCTGGTATTTATTATGGTTATCTTGGATTGGTGGAAAAAATCATAGCGACCATGAAACAAGAATTAAAGATCGATGCGATCAAAGTCATTGCCACTGGAGGCTTAGGTCGACTGTTTGCCAATGGATGCACTGCCATCGACGTCTATGATCCGGATCTCATTTTTAAAGGAATGGCGATCCTTTATGATAAGAACCATGGGAAGGGGAACATGATATGATCGAACGATACACGCGCAAATGCATGGATGAATTATGGAGTGACCAACATAAATTCGAAACATATCTCAAGGTGGAATTATGGGTCGATCAAGCCTGGTGTGAATTGGGTGAGATCCCGAAGGAAGATATGGAGAAATTATGGTCGAACGCATCGTTTGATCTGGAAAGGATCAATGAATTGGAATCCATCACCCATCATGATGTGGTGGCATTCACCCGTGCTGTTTCAGAAACGTTAGGAGATGAAAAGAAATGGATCCATTATGGTTTGACCAGTACCGATGTGGT
>CALVCY010000039.1 GCA_944326175.1 uncultured Erysipelotrichaceae bacterium | reverse complement strand
AACCTTCTTTCATCCGGACTATACCGTTGCTATCGGAGTTTCACCGATTCAGTCCCATGGTTGAACCATGGGAGTCGCGGAGTATACCGCCAGTAGAGAATTTCACTCACCCCTGAAGATTTATTCTATGCAAGGATTAGTGTAGCACGGAATTGTATGGTGTAAACAACCAATGTGATGGAATTCACAGAATGTGTTCATTGCCAAACGGACAAGCAATACGTAAGACATCTTCCATTACATCATGTAATTGATGAACCAACGGTGTATTGCAGGCTTTGTAATAAACTTCTTTTCCTTTCCGCTCACTGGTGATCAGATCCGCTGATTTCAATAAACGTAAGTGATGGGAAACCGCCGGATTGGACATTTTCATGATATAGCCAATATTGGTCACACATTCCTCAGAGTGGCAAAGGATCCAAAAGATACGTAAGCGATTGGGATCTTCCAGTTGTTTGAAGATTGCAGCGATTTTACCGAAATCATCAAATGATGGGATCTTGTCGATGAAGTTTTCGATGGTTTGACCATGGGTATGTGGTGTAGAAACAGACATTGAACATTCTCCTAGTGCTCTATGTATTATTTTACCAATGGATGCAAGTGGTTAAACCAATGAGCAAGAATACCATGGTTTAACCACCTCCTACAACTTCAATCATTTTCGTGATTTTTAAGTCGATAACCCGTTGACATCATCGCGAAATACAACTAAACTACAATTAAACAATTAAATAAACGTTTAATTGTTTAAAGGAGAACATTATGAAGAAAACGTACAAGATCGAAGTTGATTGCGCAAATTGTGCCAACAAAATGGAAGATGCCGCTAAACATACCGACGGTGTCAAAGACTGCACTGTCAATTTTATGACATTGAAAATGATCGTGGATTTCGAAGATGGTGTCGATCCCAAAGCTGTGATGGCCAACGTTGTCAAAAATTGCAAAAAAGTTGAGGACGATTGTGAAATCTATCTATAAACCATTGAATGAATGGGTTAACCATTGTCATAAAAAGGAGTATAGCGTATGAGCAAGAAACAGAAAAAGATGTTAATACGCATCATCGCTTCCGTGGGTTTGTTCATCGTAGCATCGTTTATTCCAGCCACTGGCATCGTCCGGTTTATCCTGTTTATGATTCCGTATTTGGTTGTTGGTTACGATATTTTGATCAAAGCCATCAAAGGTATCATCAACGGTCAGGTATTTGATGAATGCTTCTTAATGGCCGTGGCCACCGTCGGTGCCATTGGGTTGGCCATTATGGAACAAAGTGGAGATTATACCGAAGCGATCGCCGTCATGCTGTTTTATCAGATCGGTGAATGGTTTCAAAGTTATGCTGTTGGTAAAAGTCGTCGGAATATATCCGAGTTGATGGATATCCGTCCCGACTATGCCCACATCGAGGTCGACGGGAAATTAGAAACCGTCGATCCGGATGAAGTCGAAGTCGGAACGGTCATCGTGGTCCAACCTGGTGAAAAAGTACCCATCGATGGTGTGGTCATCGATGGCAATGCGGCACTTAATACTGCCGCATTGACCGGTGAATCGTTACCACGAGAGGTCGGTATCGATGATGAAGTGATCAGCGGTTGTATCGATATGGATGGTGTCTTGCATATCAAAACCACCAAAGCCTTTGGTGAATCCACCGTATCGAAGATTCTCGATTTGGTGGAAAATGCCTCCAGTCGTAAATCCCGCAGTGAAGATTTCATTAGCAAGTTTGCCAAAATTTATACCCCCACAGTATGTATCTCGGCGCTATTGCTGGCTGTGGTTCCGCCATTATTTACGTTAATGGTTGGATCAGGAGACCCTTTGTGGCATCAGTGGATCTACCGTGCCTTGACGTTTCTGGTGATTTCCTGCCCATGTGCATTGGTGATTTCCATACCGTTGAGTTTCTTTGCCGGGATCGGTGGTGCATCCAAAGCCGGGGTATTGGTCAAAGGCAGCAACTATTTGGAAACCTTATCCAAGGTCAATACGGTGGTGTTTGATAAAACCGGTACGTTGACCGAAGGCGTATTTGAAGTCAATGCCATTCATCACAATACGATGGATGCCGATCAATTATTGGAATATGCCGCATTGGCAGAAAGTGCATCCAATCATCCCATATCCAAAAGTATCCAGAAAGCCTATGGTCAAACCATCGATCGTTCAAGGGTATCCCAACTGCATGAAACCAGTGGTAATGGCATCGTTGCTGTGGTAGACGGACACGAAGTGGCCGTTGGCAACAGCAAATTGATGGTTTCTAAAAATATTGATTATATTGACTGTCACAGTGTTGGAACCATCATCCATATTGCGATTGATGGAACCTATCAAGGCCACATTGTCATCTCTGATCGTATCAAACCCACTGCCAAGCAAGCCATTACGGCCTTGAAACAATCCGGTATCAAAAAGACGGTGATGTTGACCGGAGACAATCGCAAAGTCGCCGACAATGTTGCGAAACAACTTGGTTTGGACCAAGTTTACAGTGAATTACTGCCGGGTGATAAAGTCAACAAGGTCGAAACGCTGTTAAGTGAGCAGCAAGAGGGTAAACTCGCATTTGTTGGCGATGGCATCAACGATGCACCGGTATTGGGGCGTGCGGATATCGGTATTGCTATGGGTGCCATGGGAAGCGATGCGGCGATCGAAGCGGCGGATATCGTATTGATGGATGATGATCCGTTAAAAATCAGTAAGGCCATTCGCATTTCGAGAAAGACTTTAGCGATTGTTTATGAAAACATTGTCTTTGCCATCGGGATCAAACTGGTCTGTTTGGTTCTGGGTGCATTGGGTATTGCCAATATGTGGTTGGCCATTTTTGCTGATGTCGGTGTGATGGTATTGGCGGTATTGAATGCCATTCGAGCATTGTTTGTTTCGAAATTATAAGGAAAACAAAAGAGGATCGCTGCATCCTCTTTTGTTATGGTTTAACCATGGATGATCAATGGCAATGCTTTCTTGGCATCTAACAGGTCCGTATTATCTTGCTTGATCCAGCTCGATAACATCGAGCCATGGATCAAGGAAAATACGGCCTGACTTTTCGTCGTGGCGCTTTCATGGTCATAACCACGTTTTTCAAATTGCAGGATATATTCGTTTTTCCAATCATCATAAAGCTGGGCACATTTTTGATTGATCTCTTCATCCAGATATACACTTTCAATGGATAACATGGTCATGGTCAATGAATCAAAATAACGGTGATCCTTTATTTCATTTGCCAAAACATCGATCATGGTCAAAAAGATATCTTCGATGGAATCCATG
>CALVCY010000038.1 GCA_944326175.1 uncultured Erysipelotrichaceae bacterium | reverse complement strand
ATATGGATCAGAAAGGATATATCGTTGCGGATGAATCTTGTCGGACCAATATCCCCGGTATCTTTGTCGCCGGAGATACGCGTACGAAAATGGTGCGACAAATCGTCACCGCGGTAGCGGATGGTGCAATCGCAGCGACCAACGCATTGGCGTATATCCATTCGTTACATTGATTTAGATTCCAGTCATGGGAATGGTCTAACCATTCCCTTTTTATGTGGCTTCAACCATGATTGCATTCTATTTATGAATTGATATCATAGTGGTTACGTTATGTATTTTCAAAGGGGAGGAAGTTATAATGACCATATTAGAAGCCATCGAATCCCGGCATTCGGTACGCACATATCTTGATAAAAAAATCGAACCGGAATTAATGGTGAAAATCAATGAACACATCAATGCACTCAACAGTGTATCCGGATTACGTTTTCAGGTATTGTTTGATCAGCCCAAACCATTTGAGAACATGGTTGCGCGTTATGGTGGTTTTAGCAATGTGCATTCTTTCATTGCATTGGTTGGAAAAGATAGCGATAAATTGGATCATTTGTGTGGCTATTACGGCCAAATGGCCGTATTGTATCTGCAAGGGTTGGGTTTGAACAGTTGTTGGGTCGCATTGACTTATTCCAAAAAGAAAACCGAGATCCATGTGGATAAAGGTGAACGACTGGTGGCGGTGATAACCTTTGGGTATGGTAAGACCCAAGGAAAACCACACCGAAGCAAATCCAGAGAAAAAGTAACATTGTTGCATAGTGTGGCCCAACCCTGGTTCTATAATGGTGTGGATGCAGCTTTATTGGCTCCCACGGCACTTAACCAACAGGAGTTTTCGTTGGAGTTGCTCAATGATACCGTCCAGTTGGTCAAGAAAAGCGGTTTCTATGCGGATATCGATATGGGGATCATTCAGTTGCATTTTGAATTGGGTGCCGGCAATGAAAGCTTTGTCTGGAAAGACGGATGGATGGAAAATCTGAAAAAACATGTGCGTTTGCATACCCAACAGATCAAATGGTGCAACCAATAGACAGCGATGCTTATGGTTTTAACCATTGCTATTTTGGTCAAAACCATGGATAGAAATTCTTTAATCAAAACATGGGTGGGAAAGTATGGACTTTCCCACCCATGTCTTTTGATAATTAGACATCAAGAAAAAGGAGGTCATATCATGATCAGTGCATCCCATATCAAATCCATCATCCGTCGTCTTGAACGAGTCGATGGGGAGGCGGGCGCTTTGGAATCATTCGATTTAAAGCCGATCTTTGATCAAATCGATTCGATCGTTGCAATGGGCCCAGACAAACGCCGAAGTATCTGGCTCACTGCGGATCGTGGACCGATTGAAGACTTTTGTTGCTACGATGATTATATCGATGAGGAATCGTTTCAATCCAATCCGGATGAATGCAAACGTCTTTTCAGTGAATATTATCCGCAAAAGCAAGTGTGGATCAAACTCACTGCATTTCAAATTCCAACAGGCGAACGGGTGATGTATCTGGATGGTGCAAAAATTTATGATGCAACAGTAAAAACAGCATTTGTATATCCAGGCTACTTTGATGAAGGAGAATTGGAAACATTCATTTTTTGGTTGTCTAATACAGTACAGATTTCTGTTACCAATGCCATTACCGGCCAATACGAAGAGGATATGCAGAAACGACTACCCTATCATCAGCGTTATGGGGTGATCGAATCCAAAAAGTACTGGTCCGTGTTTCCGGAAAGATGGTCACAATTCATCGGTGATTTACTAGAACAAGAAAAACTAGGTTTCTTGTCCGACATCGTCGAACAGTTTGATGATTCTGCTTTTCCAATCGGCAAGCGTCTGCCATCTTTGACAGCACGCCAGTACTATCATTATGTGGCAATGCTGTATAAAACGTGTGGTTATGGGAGCGATTCAAGCGAGTTAAAGAATGCGGATGACAAGCAATGGTATTACCATTTTGCGGATCATCGCGATAACGGATTGAGTGAAATTGATATGGATGATCCAAAAGCGTTCGAGAAATGGGTGAAAAATAAAAATGGAGATGCTCACAACCATGAAATCGTGGCAGGCAGCAGTCGAAGTGCGTTGAAGTTGTATACACGCTATTCAGACAAAGGTATTTCTTTTGAATTAAGGTCGAATGCGTTTGGTCGAACCATCGAATTGATCAAGATGTACAACACGTTGCGTCGTGAAGGGGTAGCTGTTTTTCTGCATCATGGTGATCTGATCCGCTCACGGATATTGCAGACGGATTTGATCGGCATTGTTCCGTCTACGGTATGGCCATATCGATGCGAACAGGACTTTCCGAATCATCGCATCGTCGATTTTATGCATCTTCCGGAAGAGAAAACGGATCAGTTGTTGAAATATATCATATGGTTACCGGAAGAACCCGTGATTATTCGTTCTGCAGGGTCTTACAACGTTGTTGATGATGAATTTTTAAGTTGTTGATGAATTCGATATGAAACGGCAGGGACTTATGTCCCTGCCGTGCGTTTTTATGGATGAACCAACAGATTATTGGTTCTTTTTCAAATCCATAATGCGTTTGGCTAAACCATCCAGTTGGGATGTTGGAATCGAACAGATCGCCACGCGCAATCCTTTATCAACTTTACAGATATAGATGCGTTCTTTCACACAGGCGTCGAACACTCGATCCCGTTCGGAATTATTGTTGAATCGTAGGGTGACAAAGAAACCATCACGATAGGGATAATGATCCAGACCAACGGCATCACATTGTTCGATAAATAATCGACTTCTTACTTTTAAAAGATCGATGTATTGCTGTTTTTCATGGATAAAACCATCTTGGTTATGGTCCATCATCCATACAAAGTTGATCATGGCCGAATTGTTGGGGTTAGACCAATAAGTGCGACAGGCCTTTTTCATGGTCAAAACCATTTCATCCAGATATTCGTTTTCATTACCGATCAAGATCACTCCGCCTAAACGTAATCCATAACTGGTCGCCGTTTTCGATAATGATACACACAATGAAACCATCAAGTTGGGATGGAGATCATTGAATAAGCGCATGTAATCGCGACTGTGGTCTTGATCATAGCAATAATCGATATATGCTACATCATTGAGCAATAAGATATTGCCAAGGGAAGCCAATTGGTTCAATCCTTGCATCAATGTTTGCCATTCGGTGATATCCATGGAATAACCACTGGGGTTGTGGGCTGGATCATTGATGATCAACAGGGCTCTGCCCTGTTGAATCAATGAAGTTTCCACTTTTTTCAATACTTCATCGATATTGAAATGATCGTCTTTGAAATTATCATACCAGTCGATGGTGTAACCATAGGTTAATGACATGGTTTCATACGATTCCCAGGATAAACGAGGAACGATGATGGTTTGACCACGATCTAAAAAAGATTGCATCGAGATGGATATCGCACCTGATCCTCCCATGGTCGCGATCGCTTGGCAGTGATTTTTATCGACTTTATCCTGGGTGAACCAAGATGTTAAATGGTCTAAATAATCGGGATTTCCAGCAAAGCCGGCGGCATAAGCCGCATATTGGCGATGCGTCAATTGGCTGTAGTGATCGAAATAACTGTCAAGTGCTACCAATTCTCCGCTTTCGTCACAGAGTGAACCGATCGTACCATTCAAAGCTCCATCTTTACCGTTTTGAGCCACATCGGCTTTATATAATGCAACAGTTGAAAACACATTATCGATCAATGGGGATAAGTCAGCGCTGGGTTTGACAAACATGTTAGATCTCCTTTTTGGGTTTGAAAAACGTCATGGGTAGATATTGGGATTCGACCAATCCTTTGGAAATGAGTAATGGTTTGACCAGTCGGATCACTAGATAAGCCAATAAGATCTCAATGGGTAGTAGGATCAAATTCTTGGGTAATCTGGACAACACTGCCGCTGGATAAGCGACGTGATACAGATGCCATACCAATAGCGAGTTGATGATCACATTACAAAACAGATTATTGATGGTTTTGACCACAGCTAACCGTGCCACAGTAATAGGTTTATGGTGTAAACCGATCCAATACAGGGAAGTCTGCAATACGGCAAATGCCGTATAGCCCCAATAGAATGGTCCACTTGGAAAGACTAGCGCATTGAGGATATCCCCGATGGCAGCGGATAGAACCACGAGTGGATAGTCGAAGATCAGTGTTTCGATCATGATGAATACAAATGAAAAGCTGATCATCAAAGATTCCGTTAACGGAATGCGAAACATTCCAGCCATCACCCGAATGGCAATGAATAAAGCCAATAAGGCGAGTTTGTAGGTTGATGTGGTTTTAACCATAAGATACCTCCTCTTTCATCCGTTCCATGAGATCCGAATGTGAATCAGGGATATCATGGGATGCCATTGCACCGCAAGGATTCCTTTTCGTCTATAAGTTCCCGTCTTATAGCACTTAACGCACAATGGTACCACCATTATAGTGAATTTGAATCCACGTTAAAAGACACCCAAAAGAATTAGTAACGTCATCAAGACAATATCGAAACCATAATTGATGTAATTCCTTATGGTATAAATTCGAAGAGCTGAACCGATGCATATTATTCGGATTGTGTTTCAGATAAGCGTCGTCCTAAATACGACACTAATATTTCGATAAAGGTGAAATTGATCACCTGAAGATCAAAAAAATAACGCGATGAAAAAGTATCGGTAGATGGTAAATAAAGCGCAAGTTTAGCATATTTGAGCATTTTACTGTCACGATTCATTGTTACGACCACCGTAAATACATTTCGTCGATAACTATTTTCAATGGCTTCCAAAATAATCGGTGTTTCGCCTAGTGTGGAAAAGAAAATATGCACATCTTTTTCATGACCTTGCCGAGCGACTTCCGGAATCAAAATATAGTCAGTTACCGCTTCGCCATCGAAATCAATTTTATGGAATCGTTGACGCAATTGTTTTGCGGCAAGGCCCGTACGGTTCAGTCCAAAAATTTTGACCTTATTGGCAATAACCAGTCTGTCGACCAGTTTTTGTAGTGCTTTCTCGTTCAAAGTATCCTTGATTGCCGAAATACTACGTTGATAAATATCCACAATATAATCAATGGATGTTTCCTTAGGGTCGTCATTGTTGAAATTCCCACTGTGTACCAGTCGTGAAAAGTCATATTTAAATTCTGAGAAACCGACGTAATCAAGTTTTTTGGCAAAACGAATGATGGCCGTTCGTGATACACCGATCCAGTCTGCGATTTCATATACGTTTCCATGAACGACTTTATTTGGATTGGCCTGTAAATACTGATAAATTTTATAATCTGTTTTAGTAAATTTGTGCTTGTTGAGTTTGATACGATCACTTGGGTTCATTGGTCACCTCTAGACCTATTTTAGCATTTGAAGGCATACACCCTGAAGCTTATGCATTTTTAAACGGTTGAGAAAGCAAACAAATTTTTGTTTTTTGAACAATATCACAAAAAATTAAAAATATTTTGAACTTTATTTCGAACCGATTCTATAATTTAGGTACCAAAAAGCTTTTTGTTCTTACGTGGAGGTAAATACAATGAAAAGTGAAAAGCTTAACGCTATATTGGAGAAGATAGCGGCCTTCTTCAATACCCAGCCCCATGCTTCCTCGATTAAGGATGGCTTGGTGGCAGCAACGCCATTTACCATCATTGGAGGTATTGCGTCGTTGATTGCAAACCCACCGATTTCGGCCGACTTTGATGGTTCAGGCATCTTTGGTTGGTTTTTGAGTGGCTGGAAGGCCTTGGCCGATGCTGTGGCACCCTATACAACACTAATTAACAGTCTGACGCTTGGTATTATTTCTGTTTATGTGGTTTTCTTTATAGCTTATTTGCTGGCTCAGAAAAAGAAAATCAATCCCGTAACTACAAGTGCTGGAGCGTTATTGGTATTTCTGATGCTCGCCGGTCCGGTTACATCCATTGAAGGAACAAATGCCATTCCAATTGCTTATTTGGATGCAAAGGGTATGTTTACTGCAATGATTGTTGCGTGTGTAACCGTTGAAATTACTGCGTTCTTGCTTGAAAAGAATGTCAAAATCCGGCTGCCGGAATCAGTTCCACCAATGGTCTCTGCTCCGTTTGAAGCGTTGATTCCGTTTATTATTAACATTATTGTATTCTTGTTGGTTGATGTTGCCTGCATGAGTTTGACAGCACAGCATTTGCCGGCGTTGATTCTGTCCTTGTTTATGCCTTTGGTATCTGCATCGGATACGATTTGGGCAGCTATTGTTTACGCATTCCTGATCAATGCACTTTGGTTCCTGGGAATTCATGGTGCGAATGTGGTTGGAACCATTATGAATCCGTTCTTTCTGATCAATTTGACGGCGAACCTTGATGCTGTAAATGCCGGGCAGGCAATGGAAAGTGTTTTGGCGAGCAACTGGAATATCATCGCATGCAATTTCGGTGGCGTGGGTTCTGCTTTGGCAATTGTAATCGCCTCTTTGGTTGTTGCTCAATCCAAATATGTAAAATCCATTATTAAAATTGGCGGTATTCCAGCGATCTTTAATATCAGTGAGCCCATTACTTTTGGTTTACCAGTGATGCTGAACACTTATTTGTTCATCCCGTTGCTACTGGTGCCGATCATGAACAGTGCTGTGATGTATCTGTTGATGGATTTGGATATTATCGGAAGGATTTTCATCAGCGTGCCGTGGACGTTGCCATCTCCAATTGCAGCATATTTTGCGACCCTTGATATCAAAGCAGCACTTGCTGTAATCGTGTTGCTAGTTATTGATGTGGTAATTTACATTCCGTTTATCAAGAAATACGATCAAACCAAACTTGCAGAAGAATCTGGAGAAGTAACTGAATAATTTATCCGAGTTTTCTTTATTGGGTGTTGACATGGCTGAAATAATAAATCATTTCAGCCATGTATCACCCGCAGAAGCGTTGTACAGTTTGGAATGTTGTGGAGGTGGAGATGTCTGCAAATCATACGATGGATTATTATATCCATAGGTCGATTGAAGAAATTCAAATGCGATTGAAATCGGACTACGGAGAAGAATTTGTCAATTATTTAAACGATCAACCAAAAAGCGAAGTGATTTTTATCGCTTCCGGATCGTCATTTAATGCCGTTCAATGTGCAAAGGATGTTCTTGGTAGAAAGTTAAACAAAAAAATAACTGTATTTTATCCTTATACATTTGCGTTGGATGGGCTGGCCAGCAAAGATGCGAATTATATCTTGATTTCCCAATCTGGGCGAAGCACAAATACATTGAAAGCAATGCGAGTATTAGAAGAAAACCAGATTCCTTACTTGTTTATTACTGATAATGAATCAATCCAATCGTCTAAGTACCGTCATGTTCAATACCTTGAAGTTGGAAATGAAGAGGTTCCGTTTGTCACAGAAGGTTTTTCATTAACATTATTTCTGTTAATTCAGGCGGCATATCGATTCAGTCATTCTGAAATATCCGAATTGAGTCAGATTCCGATATTGATGAAACTCAGTGTGGAAAAGGCTCAAAAATTTTTTCAAGCAAATGATTTAGGTCTGATGTCGCGTGTACATTTTTGCGGCCTTGGAAGCATGGAGGGTGCGTCAAGAGAAGCGGCTTTAAAATGTTGTGAGACACTGCAAATTGCCGGAAGTGCATACGAGCTTGAAGAGTTCATGCATGGTGGATTCCTGGAATTGACGCAAAACCACTACGTCTTTTTATTGTTCAGCCACGATGCCAAAGACCGCATTGGTTTGTTAGCGGAATACCTGCCTGATTTATGTGGTCACGTCCATGTGATAGGTGAATACTTAGATATTGATGATGATCTTAAAGCGTTATGTGTCATCCCGTTTTTCCAGGAACTTGTTTATTTGATGAACGTTCAAAAAGGAAATCCGATTCCGCTGATGGATTCGAAATATGTAGAATTCGAAAAGAAATTAAAATCCAAGACAATCGGTTATTACGAGTAAAGGAGCAGAAAGTGAAAAGGTTGAAAGTTGTCACAATCGGTGGAGGAAGCAGTTATACGCCGGAACTTATTGAAGGATTCATCAAACGTTATTCTATCTTTCCGTTGACTGAATTATGGCTGGTCGATATTGAACCAGGAAAACAGAAGCTCGAAATTGTCGGCGGCTTGGCAAAACGCATGTTTAAAAAGGCTGGGTTGGATGTCGAGGTCCATTTAACGTTGGATCGTCAACTGGCTTTGAAAGATGCAGATTTTGTTACAACACAGATTCGTGTTGGCTTGCTCGATGCACGTGAAAAAGACGAATTGATTCCAATCAAGTACGGCGTGATTGGTCAGGAGACTAATGGTCCTGGGGGAATGTTCAATGCTTTAAGAACGATTCCGGTTATTTTGGATATTTTAAATGACTGTCAGCGTCTGTGCCCGAATGCATGGGTGATTTCGTTCAGCAATCCCTCCGGCATGGTTGCAGAGGCGGTTTTCCGCCATACGAATTTCAAAAAGTTTATCGGTTTATGCAATGGGCCGATCAATATGAAAAAGGATATCGAGAAATTCTTATCGGTCGGTCCGAATGATGAATTGGACGTAAAGATTGGCGGAATCAACCATATGATTTATGCGCTTGATGTACGCTTGAATGGCGAAAACGTAAATCATCGTCTGATTGATACCATCGCTCAATCTCAAGTCGGGGAATCGTTGAAAAATATTGAAGATATTCACTGGTCGAAAGAATTTATAAAAGGACTGGGCTATTATGGTATCGGATATATCAAATATTATCTGCAAAAGATAGATATGATTAAGGCGTGTGAACGTGATGCCAATATGCATCGGTGCAGAGCGCAGGTCGTTAAAGAAATCGAGAAGGAACTCTTTGAAAAATATGCGGATAACAGCTTAGACGTTAAACCGAAAGAATTAGAAGAAAGAGGTGGAGCTTACTATAGCGATGCCGCATGTAGTTTGATTGCGTCGATTTATAACAATACAGGTGACATCCAGGTTGTAGATACGCTCAACAATGGTGCAATTACCAATCTTCCAAATGATGTTGTGGTTGAAGTCAGTTGTAAAATTACCAGTGATGGTCCAAAGCCAATTTGTGTCGGAAATCTTCCGCTGGAAGTGATTGGTTTGATCCAACAGCTGAAGGCGTTTGAAATACTGACCACTAATGTTGCCATTAGCGGTGATTACGACAAAGCGTTATTGGCTATGACAATTAACCCGCTAGTACAAAGCGAGAAGGTTGCTAAAAATATACTTGATGAAATGCTGGTCGCACATCAAGAATTTTTGCCGGAGTTTCATGAATATTTTGAAAGGAAGGCGAATAATGGCGAATAAACCGAATGTTTTGTTTATTGTGGCGGATCATTTCCGAAAGGAAGCACTCGGGCATTTTGGCGAAAATGCGAACACTACCCCCAATCTTGATCGATTTGTCGAAAGTGACGCCATGTCGTTTGAAAATGCATATTGTCAAAATCCAGTCTGCGTCCCTTCCAGATGTTCATTTATGACTGGAAGGTATCCGCATGTTGGTGGGTATCGCACGATGCATCATCTGTTGGATGACAGTTCCTTTAATCTTTTGTCGGAATTGAAGCATAATGGCTATTACGTCTATTTTGGCGGTAAAAACGACCTTTTTAAACGAGAGGTTGATAAGTCATATTATTGTGACTATCGGTCCAATGCATTTGAGGAATATAATTGCCGTCTGGCTGATAAACCCATTGATAAGGATTTGCATCACTTATTAGATGGATATGATACGGCATTATTTAAAGAAGCAGAAAACGCCAAAACCGAATCTCGTCATGAAGCAGACAGCAAGTATTACTATAGTTTGTATCAAGGTGTAGTGGATGATCCGAATCCATTTAAGGTCGGATATACCGGACTGGAAGATGTTCAAATCAGCAATGCAATTGATTTTATTACGAAATATCCGGATGACAAACCATTATTTATGTATTTGTCGTTGATGCTGCCCCACCCTCATTATGCTGCCTCTGCCCAAGATTACAATCAGATTGATCGTTCAAAAATAACGCCGCCGATTCGTCTGAGTGAGTTACAACGCGACCTCAAACCCTCAATCCTTGAAGGGATGCGTACAAATCATCGTCTGGCGCAATGGGATGATGATGAATTACTGTCATTTAAACAGACATACTATGCCATGGTTGCTCATTGTGATCGTAATTTCCAAAAAGTCATGGATGCCTTAAAGGCTAAAGGGATGTATGACGATACAATCGTCGTCGTATTTTCGGATCATGGTGATTATGCGGGTGAATATGAAGTTGCTGAAATCAATCAGAATACCTTTGATGATTTTTTGACTAATGTCCCGTTGATTATCAAACCGCAAAAAGGTGTCAATTATGTTCCGGGTATTAAAAAAGGGATGGTTGAACTTTTGGATATTCCCAAAACCATTGCGGATTTAACTGAAATTAAATTGTCTGAATCGGATTTTGGTCGTTCATTTGTACCAGCGTTTATGGACAACAATGCGCATTTAAGAGATTATGTGTATTGTGAAGGTGGGCGACTGAATTACGAAAAGCATTGCACGGATGGCGGTCACAGCCCAAGTAATTTATATTGGGCCCGTACTTCCGTTCAGGAAAGAATGCCGGAGCATACAAAAGCCGTAATGATTCGGGATGACAAATATAAATATGTTTATCGGTTGTATGAGAAAGATGAGTTCTACGATTTAAGTATTGATCCATATGAAAAGGATAATCGGATTGATGATTCGCAATATGTAGATGAGATAGAGCGATTGAACCATAATTTGTTAGATTATTACGTTGAAACTTGTGATGTTGTTCCGAAAAAACGTGATGAGCGCTAGTGTCGATGATTTAATCAATCAATGTTGATTGCGTTGATGCATTGATCTGACAGAATAAGTGAGTCTTGTGTCTTTTGGCAGAGGATTCACTTTTTCAGTGCGTTATTTAAAGGGGTATTGAAACGGTTAGTGGTAGAATTGGTGATGCAATGAGTATCAAACGGTTGTTATTGGCAGATTCAAAGGATCTGCAGACTTATCTTGATAATGGAATTAACCATTATTTATTTGGAATTGATGGGTATACCACATGCGGATATGGAAAGATCGATATCGATACATTTTCTTCCATGGTTCAAACCATCGTAAACCATGGTGGAGATGTACTGGTATTGGCCAATCGATTGATCCATGAACATGAACTGGATGATTTTCAATCGTATTTATCCATGGTTGAAACCATGGATGGTATC
>CALVCY010000037.1 GCA_944326175.1 uncultured Erysipelotrichaceae bacterium | reverse complement strand
GCCATCGGATTGGATGGTTCAACCATCATCGATCGCATTGATCAAACCATTTCCATCTTGGAAGCCTCACCCATCTTGCATGAATATCGCACCACATTGGTCAATGGGATCCATACCTTCGAAGATCTTGATGATATCCTGCATTGGTTGCCTTCTTCATGTCACTATTATCTTCAATCGTATACTGACAGCGGGTCGATCCTTGATCCTACAGGTCTTTCATCCTTTGATCCAACCATTTTGATGACATGGTTGAACCATGCTAAAACATTGATTCCTTCCACCACATTGCGCATTTAAAAAAGAGGTAAATTATGGAAAACTATCGCGTTAAAAAAAGAGATGGCAAAATCGTTGAATTTGACATCAGCAAGATCATCAATGCCATGGCTAAGGCATTCGATGCCATGGATAAACACACCCATGAATCCGTATTGCAATTACTGGCACTACAGGTCACCAGTGACTTTGACAGTAAGATCGAAAACAATACCATTGCTGTCGAAGATATCCAGGATTCCGTGGAAAAAGTGTTGAGTAATGCCGGTTTTTCTGATGTCGCCAAAGCGTATATCCTCTATCGACGTCAGCGTGAAAAACTGCGTGAAACCAAAAATACATTACTGGACTATAAAAAAACCGTGGATAATTACCTGAAAGTCAACGACTGGCGCGTCAAGGAAAACAGCACCGTCACCTATTCGGTGGGTGGTTTGATCCTTTCCAACTCTGGTGCGATCACGGCCAACTACTGGCTTTCCGAGGTTTACGATGATGAAATCGCCAAAGCCCATCGTAATGCCGATATCCATATCCATGATTTATCCATGTTGACCGGTTATTGTGCTGGTTGGTCTTTGAAACAATTGGTCCAGGAAGGTTTGGGTGGTGTGCCTGGTAAGATCACCTCGGCACCGGCCAAACATCTAAATACTTTATGCAATCAGATGGTCAACTTTTTAGGCATCATGCAAAATGAATGGGCCGGTGCCCAAGCATTCTCCAGTTTTGATACCTATCTGGCGCCTTTTGTCAAAGCTGACAATCTGAGCTATGACCAGACCAAAAAATGCATTGAATCGTTTGTTTATGGTGTCAACACCCCATCGCGTTGGGGTACCCAGGCACCCTTTACCAATATCACGTTGGATTGGACTGTCCCCAATGATTTAGCAGAATTGCCGGCCATTGTCGGCGGCAAAGAGATGCCGTTTAAATATAAAGACTGCAAAACGGAAATGGATATGGTAAACAAAGCGTTTATCGAAGTCATGATCGAAGGGGATGCCCAGGGTCGTGGCTTCCAATATCCGATCCCGACGTATTCCATCACTAAGGATTTTGATTGGAGCGACAGCGAAAATAATCGGCTTTTATTTGAAATGACCGCCAAATATGGTACCCCGTATTTCTCCAATTACATCAATTCAGATATGGAACCATCCGATATCCGTTCGATGTGTTGCCGATTGCGTCTAGATTTGCGTGAGTTACGCAAAAAGACTGGTGGGTACTTTGGTAGTGGTGAATCCACAGGCAGTGTCGGTGTGGTCACGATCAACATGCCCCGTATTGCCTATTTGGCCAAGGATGAGGATGATTTCTACGAACGCCTGGACAAATTGATGGATATTTCTGCACGCAGTTTAAAAGTCAAACGAACGGTGATCTCTCAATTGCTGGAAGCGGGTTTATATCCATATACCAAACATTATCTCGGCAATTTCGACCATCATTTCTCCACGATTGGTCTGGTTGGTATGAATGAAGCGGGGTTGAATGCGAAATGGTTGCGTGCGGATATGACGCATCCCAAGACGCAACAGTTTGCCAAGGATGTGCTCAATCATATGCGCGAAAAACTCAGTGATTATCAGGAATTGTATGGCGATCTATACAATCTGGAAGCCACACCGGCCGAATCAACGGCGTATCGTTTGGCTAAGCATGACATCGAGCGTTATCCAGATATCATCACCGCTTCCGAAGCCGGAGGAACGCCCTATTACACGAACTCCAGTCATCTGCCTGTCGGTTACAGCGAGGACATGTTTGCAGCGTTGGATGTGCAGGATGAATTGCAGACCCTGTATACTTCCGGAACGGTGTTCCATGCATTCTTGGGCGAGCGATTGAATGATTGGTCGACCGCGGCGAAATTAGTGCGCAAGATCGCTGAAAACTATCGTTTGCCGTATTATACGATCTCGCCGACTTATTCGGTATGCAAGGACCATGGGTATATTGCCGGGGAACAGTATGAATGTCCGATCTGTCATCAAAAAACGGAAGTTTACAGTCGTATCACCGGTTATTATCGCCCGGTGCAAAACTGGAACGATGGAAAGTTGCAGGAATTCAAACAGCGCAAGACGTATAAAGTCGGTTTAGCCACACTCGATGCCAGTGATGGACTCAAAAAAGGATGGAACCCAAGTGAGTCGGGTAAAACCATTACCATGGATCCTCATGATGGTTCACATCATCTAAAACTGTTTACCACTTCGACCTGTCCCAATTGCAAGATCGCTTTGAGTAAGTTGGAAGGTGCGGGGATCAAAGCTGAAGTGATCAATGCCGAAAATGATCCAACCGATGTGGCACGTTATGGGATCATGCAAGCGCCGACTTTGGTGGATGAAGTGGATGGAACACCGCAGTTATATTGTGGGGTAAGTGAAATCATCAAGTTCATCGAGAATGCTTAAGTGATGAAAAGACCATCGAACACATGAGTCGATGGTCTTTTGTTATGGTTTAAATCCGTTTTGAGGATGGTATAATCACGATCAATGAAAGAAGCATTACAAGAATTGAAACAACAAGCTCGACGTAACGGGATACCAGTGATGTTTGATGATGGATTGCAGTTATTGTGTGATACGGTGATCGCGACCAATGCTAAAACCATTTTGGAAATCGGAACTGCGGTGGGCACTAGTGCCATGGCGATGGCTTCTTTATCGATGGATATCACTATTGATACCTATGAAATCGATCAAGATCGCTATGATCAGGCGATCAGCAATATCCATGCCATGGGATTGGATCAACAGATACGGGTATATCATCAGAATATACTGGATGCATTGATCCAAACTAAGTATGATCTGATCTTTATCGATGGTGCTAAAAATCATTACTACGATTACATGGTCCATACCATCGATCACATCCAGCCATATGGCTGTTATGTGATCGATAATCTCAATTTCCACGGGATCGTGGATGATCCAACGTTGACGCATAATCGTTCCACAGTGCAATTAGTCCACAAAATCAAGCGGTTTCGCCATTGGATCTGTACAAATGCTATGTTCAATACTGTACTTTACGATAAAATAGGGGATGGTATCGCCATTGTATGGATGAAAGACAAAACCAAAATATTCGATAACAAGGAGTATGGATTATGAAAAAAACAGGTTGGATCATTACCGGTATCGCGTCCGTTTCTGCGGCAGCGGCAACCGTTTATGTGCTCAACAAAGTCAAAAAGCATCGGCAAAGTGAACAGGAACAACATTTGATCCATCTTAATGAGCAATTGGATGCACCATTAAGTGCGATGGAAACGATGGATGAAGAAGATAAGACCATTCATACCATTGTTCAAGATGATGATCAAACCATCGATATCTCCTCATCTGATCCGATCGAACGAAATGCTCAGATCATGCGGGAAGTCAAACGCATGAGCATTGATCAGGATAGTGAAGATGGTTTGACCATGGAAGGTGAAGATGCACGCATCGTGGATGAATTGCAAAGCGTTTATGCGCATTTGAGCCGTGGATTCATTGTGGAATCCATCAGCAAATGCGAACGCTTTGCAAAAGATTTTAGCGATCGTGCCGTGGTCACGATCAAGTACCATATTTCCTTTGATTCGACCAATGATCAGTTGGCATTTGATCAAACCATCAAATCCCTTGGTTATACCAGTGAACAAGGACTACTGGAAGATCAAATGACTGTGAAAAGCGTGATCACCCTTAAATATGTCAAATTGCTTTCGGATGTACTCACTGTAGCCAACCAGGTCAATGCCTGCAATGGTCATTTACTGGGATATGAAGTGGAGTAACTGGATTCATTTATGGCATTAAAAGCAGTATGGTTCGATCTGGATGGGACATTGTTGCCCTTTGATCGAAAAACATTTGAGAAAAGTTATTTTAAATTGATTTATTCCACATTTGTGGATCAGCAAGATCCAATGAAGATCGTCAATTCGGTCATGGCTTCGGTGCAAGCCATGACCAATAACCATGGTCCCAAAACCAATGAAATGGTATTTTTGGAGTATTTCAAAAATGCCAATGGGGATCAACCATTGGATTTTTATATGGATCGGTTTTTGGATATGTATAACCATGGTTTCAACCAATTGAAAGATATTTGTGAATATGAACCATTATCCAAACCATTGGTGGATATGGTCAAATCCTATGGTTTGACCACGGTATTGGCGACCAATCCATTGTTCCCCCAAGTTGCAACATATGCCCGTTGCAGTTGGAGTGGGGTGGATCCCACAGCATTTGACTTCATTACCACTTATGAAAACAGCATATCCGCGAAACCGGATCCCCATTATTTCCAATGGTTATTGGATCATCTTGGTTTGACCAAAGATGAAGTGGTTTTGATCGGTAATGATTGTATCGAAGATGGTGCCGCATTGTCTTTAGGTATCGATTGTCTGTTAGTTGATCGATATCTGGAACATCCGGAATTGAAAGATCAGATGCCTTTTGTCGGCTCCATGGCGCAGGTGATGGAACGATTGAAGGAAAGGATCGAAGATCATGGATAAGGTCAATTATCATACCCATACCTATCGTTGTCAGCATGCCAAAGGGGATATCGATGACTATGTGGTTTCAGCGATCCATAATGGTTTGACCACTTTAGGTTTCAGTGATCATACTCCCTGGATCTATCCGGATGGTTATATTTCACCAATTCG
>CALVCY010000036.1 GCA_944326175.1 uncultured Erysipelotrichaceae bacterium | reverse complement strand
CAACCCGGGGAAACGGATGGTTATACCATGGAAGATCATGTCCATGCATTGGAAAGTCATCATTGTCCATTGGATACGGTGGTGATGGCCAATGATGAAATCCCGGAATATATCTTGAATCGTTATTTGGATCAACACTCCATCCGGGTCAAAGCGACATCATCTTCCCACCCGTATTCTTTGATCCAATCCTCTTTATTGACCTTTGAAGAAGATCTAGTTCGCCATGATCCAACCAAGGTCAAAGCCGTGATGGAGCAATTATTGCATACGGTGGTCCAACCATGAGTTATGCATCTGAGATCAAACAGGAAATCGCCAATAATACGTTAAAACCCTGTTGTATCAAAGCCCAATTGGCCGCATTGGTCCAATTGTGCTGTACCATGGTGATCCACAATAAAAAAACAGCGTTGGTTTTCAAAAGTGAAAACCCAACGACAGCCAAACGATTTTTGATGTTGGTCAAGACCATGTTTGATGTGACCACCGAGCTATCGATGATCCATAAAATGAATTTAAAGAAAAACAACATCTATCAAGTCAATGTCTATGGTCCAGTCAACGAAATCCTCTTCGAATTGGGCTTGATGGGCAACCATGGGTTGAATGATCATCCATATGCATTCGTAGTACGAAAAGAATGTTGTGCTAGAGCATATCTGGCGGGTGCATTCATGGCCAGTGGTTCGATTTCCAATCCCATCAAAACCAATTATCATTTGGAAATCGTGACGACCAAAGAAAGTCATGGTGCATTCATCGAAAAATTATTGAACCGATTCGATTGCCATGCCAAAACCATCAAGCGTCGTCACCAAATCGTGGTGTATGTCAAAATGAGTGAGCGCATCGGCGATTTTATCCGCTTGATCGGTGCCAGTGATTCCCTGATGAAATTCGAAGATATCCGTATCCAACGAGATTTTCGCAATAATCTGACCCGATTGGATAACTGTGAGATCGCCAACGAAATGAAAACGCAAAAAGCCGCAGGGGATCAGATGAGTGCCATCCAGAAATTATTCGATTATGGTTTGTTTGACCAATGTGATGAAAAGGTACGCAGCATCATCGATTTGAGAATCAAATATCCGGATGCATCATTGAATGAATTGTGTGGTCATTACCAGGATAAATATGGTATGAATTTAAGCAAGAGTGGATTGAAACATCGACTCAATAAGATCCATGAACTTGTGGATGAGTATGAAAGGAAGAATGCGGATGCAACGGAATAATCCATTGATGATATGGATCGTGATCCTGTTATTGGTGCTTTTCGCTTCACCTCTTTTGAAACTGGCATTCAATCTCATCATTGGTTTGATCATCGGTTTGCTGATTTTTGGTGTTTTTACATACTTTTCCACCAAAAAGAAAGTGGAAGAGGCCCAAAAACAAGCCAAGATGGATGATGTATATGATCATTTTTATGAAAATAAAACCATAGGCGAAAGTGGTTTTGACAAAGATGCATTCTTTAGTAATGATCAGTTTCATGATGGTGAGATCATCGATGCCAAGGTCGAACCATTGAGCAAGAAAGGGAACGATCATGATTGATTGGGCAAAACGGGAAGATCGAGCAGAGATATTGGCATTGAAGCGGGTGGTCTTACCATTGGCTAGTGAGAAACGCAATGGTTATATCATGGATCATCTGTATGATCCCAATCATACCCTGGTCTATCGTCAGGATCATCATGTATTGGCCATGATCGAGATCCATCCAACCAATATCTTGTTGAATGGTCGTTACATGCAAGCCCATTATTATTACCATTGCTTGACCGATCCAAGATATCGACGCCAAGGATTGATGGATCAATTGATGCAGTATGCATTGCAATACAGTCAAGCCACGGTATTGGTTTCCTTGTTGCCGGCAAGCCGGCAACAATTCGGATCATCCTATGGTTTTACCACGACTTACTTTAAAGCACGCTATACCTTGGATAAAACCATGGTCAAACCCGATACCACCGGCATATCCTTTCATTTCCGTTTAGAAGCGATGCGGGATCTGTATGGTGCATTCATGCAACGATTCAATGGGTTTGCGATACGATCTGTGGATGATTTTTCCACATTGGTCAATCTCAATCGCAATGATGATCGGGAACTGATTTTCTATTATGATGACAACCGGGTGATGAAGGGTTATGCCATTATGCATTTTAATGGGACCAAAGCCATTTTAAGTGAAGTGGTCTATTTAGACTCTTTGGCATTGACCCGTTTGATCGCGTATGCATTGAGTCAACGACCAACGGTGGATGTGATCGTATCCACCAGTGAAGATCTATCGGTGTGGTTCCCCAAAGCCAGTGTCGTCAGATATGACTATCTGATGGCTCGGGTCAATGATATGGCATTGATGCAACGGGTACTCAATACCAATGTCGATTCCACGGTATCTTTATATGCGTTAAGTTCAAAACCAGGTACTTATATCAGTATTGAATAGAAAGAAGGATAATATATGGTTTTAACCACAAAAGGAAAATTGACCATTGCTCTGGTAGTATTGGTGGTCATTGCGTTGATCGTTTGGCTGGTCTATACCTTCACTTCGGGTGGTGATGGTCAAACCACTAGTGATACGGC
>CALVCY010000035.1 GCA_944326175.1 uncultured Erysipelotrichaceae bacterium | reverse complement strand
AGATCGCGAACAGCAAATATTATCTGGCACGAATTGCTTAGTCATTATTTTAACGGGGTATTTTTGATCAAATTTATCAAAAATACCCCGTTAACTCGTTTGGGTAGTAAAAATATCACCTAAAAATTAGAGAAAGAATCTTTTTCAAGCGGGAACATTGAACCATGTATTTAATTCCAAAGAATGTGATTGACCTTATGGAATGCTCTGATCTAATACGCAATGGGATTATCCACACGAATATTGCAGATATGAGGATCAATGATTTGATTTGATTAATACCATGGTCTTGGATATTTCTTTTTCAGTTCCAAAATCAGCATGGATAAACCATGGGTGATCAGTATGGTCAAAACCAGATACAACCACGGATGATCCAATAACGCATGACCGCTGGTAAAAACTATCTGTAAAACGAAGATGATCATTGGATGGATCAGATAATAATATTTTGAATAATCTCGAAAACGGAATTGGAGATCTGTCCAGGGTTTGGTATACAGTGCCGTCAAGAAAAGGAAATAGACGCAAGGCACCGCAGAAAGCAGGATATTGCTGTTTTTACGATCCACATATTGCAATGCGATCACTTCGATGATCATCAATGCCACCGATATCCCCAATCCCAATAACGCATGGCGATGCAGCGGTGCTTTGCGATTGAAAATGGTATAACCAAGGGTGGTATAGAATAACCCAAAGAAAACAAAATTACGTGTGGTAATAAAGATCTTGAAGTATTGATCCATGATCCATTGCAACCATAACGGCAATATGCCGTAATAGGTCTCAAATGATCCAATGAATAGCAGTACAAACGAAATATAAAGCAGATACTTGATAGGAAAGTGTTTGATCCATATATCCACGATCTTCAATGAAATCAATAAAGCAGGGTAGTACCACAGATGATAATACGTACCAGTGTATAACAATGCGATGACTAGTCCGATCACGGCAACCATTGCATATGCAGCGATATTCATCCATCCACTTAATTCCAATGATCCAACCACTGATTCGATCAATGGAAAATACTGGCTCAACCAACTGATCCCGATGGGTAGATAAATCAAGGAATAGAATAGATATAATGGGATCGATTGACGGATATAACGATCGATGTATCCCGGCTCTTTCTGTTGTTTCCAAGCGGCAAAATAGCCGCTGGAAACCAGAAAAATCGGGACACATATCCGTGAAACCAGATTATTGAAGACTAGATCCAATGTGGGATTGATATTGAGAAATGGTCTTAGATGTAAGATGATGATCAATATGGCTGCACCATATTTCAATATGTCTAAATTCTCAAAATGGATCGTTTGATTGTCATATCTGGAATCAAAATGATATTGGTTGGCACTGGTAAAGTAGATGATGATCAATGCCAATGTGGCGAATGTCGGGAAAGCTTCCCACATATTGGTTAAATTGAAAGGATTAAGATATACCGTGGTCACGACCAACAAGGCCGCGATGATGATCAATAAAAAGCGCGATTTATCCATACTTCTATTAAAGCATGGTTTGACCAGGGGAGTAAAAAAATAAAAAAGTGGTAGTATTTTGAACCCTTATTACATATAATAGTGACACGCGCACATGGCGGAATTGGCAGACGCGCTAGATTCAGGTTCTAGTGAGTAACATCGTGCAGGTTCAAGTCCTGTTGTGCGCACCAGATGAAAATCAAACGACCCGAAAGGGTCGTTTTTGATTTTCATTCCGTGGTTACAACCATGATACAATAAGCCCTAGGAGTGAGAAAATATGTCGGATCTAACGAAACTTTGGGATGAATTGATGGTGGCCAATCTATCGACTGTAACATTTACGATCATCTTTTGGTTGATCTTGTTATTCGTATTGAACAAAGTCCTTAATCGTTTGATCGATACCCAGATCAAAACCAATGTCCCATTGGTCAAACGGATCAAAAAAGTTGCTTTGATGACGATCATGATCGTTGTCATCGCATTTCAATTCAAAGCGACCAAAGATATCGCTGCTGCCTTGTTGGCATCCAGTGGCATCATCGCCGTCGTCGTTGGTTTAGCCAGCCAGGAAGCCGCCAGCAACTTGGTTGCTGGCGGGATGATCTTATTCACCCGCCCCTATAATATCGGGGATTATATCGTGATCAGAGATCACGATATCCAAGGGACGGTGGTGGATATCACGTTCAGACAGACGATCATCAATACGTTGAACAATACCACCTTGATCATCCCCAATATTACCATGAATGGGGCCATCATCGAAAATACGAGTCGGATCGTAAGCTCAAAAGTCAATTTCCTATATTTTTGTATCGGATATGACGATGATATCGATAAAGCCATGGATATCATCCGTGATCAGACCATCCATCATCCATCCTTCATCGATCCACGAGAAAATGATCCGAAATTGACGGTGGCACAGGCAGTACCGGTGATGGTCACGGATCTTGGGGATAATGGGGTCCAATTGCGAGCAACGGTTTATTCCACGGATGGTGGCAGTGGGTTTGCCATGTGCTGTGATTTGAGAAAGTCCATCAAAGAAGCATTCGATGAAAGTGGTATCACCATTCCATATCCGACACGTACCATTATTCATTCAGATCCGCATCATTAAAAAATCACCGATAAAGTGATTTTTTTATGATGCGGATCAATCCAGATGATTCAACAGCCAGGATATCCGTTTGTCATAGATATCCCGAACGAATCCGTTGCCTGTATTGGAGTCATAGGCGTGGTATGCACCATCGACTACCATGGTTTCAACCATATTCCCACTATCTTTCAATTTTTGTGCAAAGGCTAATCCTTGATCACGCAATACATCCATTTCACATACATCGATCCATGTTGGTCCAAAATCGTTGCAATCCTCAAATTGCATCGGAATCGTGTATTTATCGATGGTCGAACCATCGAGCAATACGTTCCACATGCTTTCATTGGCATTTTTGCTCCAGATCTCAGCATCTTCATATTCATGGATACTGGGATAATCCATGGATTTATCCGTGACTGGATAGGTCAGCATCGTGGCTTTAGGCATGGTCAAACCATAGTCATGCAGCAATCGATTCAGCTGGCTGGCTAAACACCCGCCAGCTGAATCGCCATAGAGCATGAAATTATCGAGATCGAAGCGTTGCTTCAAAAAGGTATAGGTATTCATGCAATCGCGTAATGAAGTAGGATAAGGATGATGGATCGCAGTGCGATAATCCGGGATGACAACGACCATATTCAACCGCAATGCATACATGGCGGCGATTTTGATCACACTATCATGGATCGGTAATAAAAATCCGCCGCCATGACAATGCAGCATGATGCGATGGTTTTGCCAATGTTTGGGCCATAACCAATACAGATGGATGGTTTTACCATCTTCACACTTCAATCGCGTCAATGCCATGGTCAAACCATCGTCCAATTCCATCTCCATCACGTTTTTTGCTTGCCGCTGGACCACCAGGTTTAGCGGCTCCAACAAGATCCGATTATCTAGATCCAATGTATCCACGGGTAAACCACTGGGTTTAGGTAAAGCAGGGTTGTAGTTGTAATTGCTCATGGTCAAACCATCTCTTTCTAGTGGCTTCACTATACCATGGTTTGATCCATTTCCATGGTCGAAACCATACCGAAATCCCTTTCATTTCACAAGAAATGTGAAATTTTGATGATGTAAACGCTAACATGTGAAAAATTTAATTTTCTCTGTTGACACAAAGTGAAGCCATCGATTACCGTATTACCCGGTGATGTGAAATTCATCACAAGGAGTAAGAAAATGACGACAAAGAAAGTTGAAAGTCAAACCCAAACGCCATCCGTGGAAGAGTTGGCACAGGCTGAAGTCAACGAATTGGTCACCAAGGCTCAAAAAGCTTTGGATCAGTTTCTGACCATGGATCAGCAACAGATCGATCATATCGTTTCCAAATGTTCCGTTGCCGCGTTGGATGCCCACGGCCGTTTGGCACGCTTGGCAGTGGAAGAAACCAAACGTGGTGTATTCGAAGACAAAGCGACCAAAAATCTATTTGCCAGCGAATACATCATCAATAACATGCGCGGCCAAAAAACCGTGGGCATCATCGGCAAGGATGAGCTCAAGGATCTTGAATACGTCGCTGATCCGGTCGGTGTGGTCTGTGGGATCACCCCAGTCACCAATCCGACCAGTACCGTGATCTTTAAAAGCTTGATCTGCTTGAAGACCCGTAATCCGATCGTCTTTGCGTTCCATCCGTTGGCGCAGGAAAGTTCCAAAGCTGCTGCTAAAGTGATGCTTGAAGCAGCGGTGAAAGCAGGGGCACCGGAAAATTGCATTTCCTGGATCGAACATCCTAGTCTGGCTGCAACCAATGCTTTGATGAAACACGATGGTGTGGCCACCATCTTAGCGACCGGTGGGAACGCCATGGTGAAAGCCGCTTACAGCTGTGGCAAACCGGCATTGGGTGTGGGTGCTGGTAACGTACCCAGTTACGTGGAAAAGACAGCCAACCTGCGTCAGGCAGCCAATGATATCGTCTCTTCCAAAGCCTTCGATAACGGTATGATCTGTGCCAGTGAGCAGACTATCATCATCGATGAAGTGGCCTATGACAAGTTCAAGACCTTATTGGAGGACTACCACGTGCATATTTGTAATGTCAAGGAAAAAGCATTACTCGAACAATATGCATTCGGTGTCAAAGCCTATAGCAAAAATGTCAACGATGCACGGTTGAACAGCGCCATCGCTGGACAAAGTGCCGTTTGGATCGCCAAACAGGCAGGGTTCGAAGTGGATCCCAA